>JBAVZX010000059.1:0-13262 GCA_049589015.1 Phormidium sp.
TAAAGCCGAAGTCGTGAATAAATTGGGAGTGGGAAGGGGTGAATTCCGAAGATCGAAGGAACTAAATCAATTTCGTCAACAATTGAAAGAGGCAGCGAGAGTCCAAGCACATCAAGACATAAATAATGAATTAAATTTAAGTGGCCAGGGCAATACCGCTATGGCTAAATATCAGGCAATGAAGGCCGATCTTGAAGCCTATTCCACAGCGAAAGGTTCAGTCAATAAAGTGATGGAGAGCAAAGCACAGGAAATTGCCCAAAATTTTGCTAAAAAAGATGATTACAAAAATGAATTAAATAGGGTAGCAGCAACAGCAGCTAATAGTGAGGCGATCAAATTTATCAGTACGGATCAAGATTTATCCAAACCTAAAACCACTCAAGCAATTAAAACCGCCAAGCTTAATGCAGCTATACTTAAAGCTAAACTGCTTCACTCTACACACCTAGACCAATCAATTAGAGAAGCTAAACAAATTACCAAGGGACAACAAACAAATCAAGCTTTAGCTCAAAATGACACAAGTTTACTTGGAAAAGTTAAAACCCAAGTTACCAGTGACCAAGTTGGGAAAACAGCGGTTCAAAAGGTTATTGAAGCCGACACCTTAACTCAAGGCTTTGATAAAATTGCTTCTTTAATTGATTTAAATGCTCCTACTGCCGGAACTTCAGTTTCACTGACCATTGAACTTAGGATTAAAGACCCGAATACAGGAGGCTATTTTATTTCCCAGTTCATTGGCGAAGCAGAAAAAGAACAAGAAGAAGCTGATGAACCGCTAGAAGTTTCCCTGAGAGCAGAATTTTCACTGGGAGGCGGTTGGGAGACGTTTGGTTTCGATGTAAACGGGCAAGTAGGTTTCTTCTTTGAATCTACTGCTGTTAATAGTAAGAAAGCAGTAGGCTTGATTTCCTACGGTCTCTATCGGAATCTCCAAACAAAGAATTTAGATAGTAAAGTGGCAAACGTCATTTGGGGATATGGTGGTAAATCGCAACTCAAAGATAGAGGAAAAGAAGCAGAAACTTGGGCATCTGCAATGGAAGAATATCTCTTTACCCGTACTAATGCTCAAGGGAATAAAATCCTTGATAAAACTTCACAAGTCGAATTGGGAACATTGCTCAAAGGTAAAGCTAAAGCTAATCTAGGTTTTGCTACCGGAGAGTTAGAAGGTAAGTTATCCAATGCCAAAAAATATTCAGCAAAATCAATGGGGATGGATACCATTGATAAAGTTGGTAAAACAAAAGATAAAAATTCAGCAGAACTGACACAAGCTATTGCAGGTAAAGGCGTTAGCTATATAGAAGTTAAGGGTGCGATGGAAGCCATGAAGGAATTTGCAGGAGGTGAAATCGAAGTAAAATTTGGTTGGGATGGCAGAACTTTCAAAAGCATCGAAATAGAAGGTACAGGCTCACTCAGTAGTGCAATAGGAAAAGGTGGAGATGATTATGGAGAAGTGATGAATCATGTTTGTAAAGCTATTGCTAGTTATGTTAATTCTTTGGTAGCTATAAGTAAAAAAGCTTATAATATTGCCACAAAGAAAGCCAAAACTACACCAGAACAAGTCGGTGAATGTGCTGGCATTCTTAGTGATATAAGCATGATGGCTATAACCATTGGCGATCAAACAGGAAAAGAGTGGGGTAAAAAGGTTGTTGGTGTAGCAGGTGATGAAGTTGTTCAAGATATGATTAATAGTACTGCTAGTGAAGCTTCCATGAATCCTGTTTTTGAGATCAAACAGCAATTAAAAGTTGGTTCTAGCTTTTCTTGGGAATCAGGTGATGATAAAAAATTCAAAATATTCCTCAGTCAAGTTAAAGGACTAACAGCCGATACAGGGTCTTTATTAGGACAAGTATTCCGCTTAAAGATTGAAGGTGAAACGACCAATAATCTGGTGGGGAAAACGTGGAAATGGTAAGTAAAGTTTAATGGTCAGAAATTATTGACTCTAAAAGTCAGAGAGGTTGACCTGTAGATCCTAGTCTTACCAAACAAAAATTACACTTCGCGTCATCGCACAACAAATTATGAACAAAGAAACGTATAAAGTTGGACAAGAAACACCTTTTTTATCTGCTCTGGGAGAACCAATAAATATTTTGGTAGAAGAAATCAATCTCCAAAAAGATGAAAAAAATCAGATCTCAGCATTGCTTTTCACTGTGGCTGTCTCTTATGAAACCTATCAAAAGATTATTCACGAATCCCTGTTTAATTTGTTTCCTGAAATCGGAATTAGTCAACCATATAACGATTTTGAAGATGCTCAGGTTCAAATAGAATTACAACTAAAATCATCCTTAATTGCTTATCTAAATCAACAAATGGAAACGGCAAAAGGTTTAGGAAGTTTAATAAGTCCAGATGATTCAAGTGACCCTCGAAGCAACTGTTTATACTATACAGAAAACTGGTTAGCTATCACTTTTAAACAGCTTGTGTCTTTACCTCCTGAATTAGCTGAAGATGGTGAATTGAAACAAGGCTATCGGACCCTCTGGCATAATCAAGAATTAATAAAAGAAAAACTGACTGCACCAGTCAAACCATTCAAAGAAGTTGTGATTGATTTCGTTAATCGTAAACAATGGCAATATGAAGAATTTAATGAAAAAATTATTAAGCTTACGTTTACGGGAGAAAGTAGCCAATGGTCTTTTTTAATTGCTATGAATGAAGAAGACCATCAAATCTGCTGTTATTCTATCTATCCTGAGACAATTGTTGAGCAACAAAGAGAACAATTTTCAATATTTATTACTGGAGTTAACTATGAGTTAAATATCGGTTATTTTGAAATGGATCTTGATGATGGAGAATTAAGGTTTAGAACTTCTTTAGCTTTAAATCAAGAACCGCTAACAGAACAACTATTAGAAAGTTTAGTTACTATCAATCTGGACACAATGAATGTTCATTTACCTCAATTTAAACAACTCCAATCTGATTTGAATTAGACAGACCGAAAATTAAGTGAATCGGGTCAAATCCACCCCTTTACCTCAACATCAGTTAAAGAGCGTTCTAATTTCATATATTCGCTCTTTGCTGATTCTAATAAATGCTTCATTTGCACTGATTCCCCAGCATCAGCAGCGATAAAAGCCGCATTGAGAGCAATATTGCGGATGTTTCCCCCAGCGACATTTAACTTAGCTAGCTTGCGCGGATCTATTCCTGCTGTGGGTGTTTCTTTGGGGAAAATCCGCCGCCAAATCTCTTCCCGTTGGGTAGCATCGGGGAAGGAAAATTGAATTACAAAGCGAATGCGGCGTAAAAATGCCTGATCTAAAGAGTTTTTTAAATTAGTGGTTAAAATGGCTAAACCTCGGTAAGATTCCATGCGTTGTAACAGATAGCTAACTTCTATATTGGCGTGTCTGTCGTGGGAATCTTTTACTTCGGAACGTTTGCCAAATAAAGCATCAGCTTCATCAAATAGCAGGATACATCCTCCTGCTTCTGCGGCATCAAATACTCGGCGCAGATTCTTTTCGGTTTCACCAATATATTTACTAATTACAGAGCTTAAATCAATGCGGTAAAGATCCAGCGCCAGTTCTTTCGCCATTACATCAGCTGCCATTGTTTTACCAGTACCGCTAGCGCCTGCAAACAAAGCACTAATCCCTAATCCCCGTCCGCTTTTAGCGGCAAATCCCCAAGTTTCGTAGACTTTCGCCCTTTGTCGCACATGAGAAACAATTTCGTGCAGGGTGTTTTTTTGTAGTTCTGGTAAGACTAAATCATCCCAAGAGGCTCCTGATTCGATGCGTTGGGCTAAATCATCCATTCGCGATCGCGCCTGCACTCGACAAGTATCCCACAAAACCCCAGCTAATTCATCTCCCTGTTCTCCTTGCTCAATTGCTTGTTTACTTTTCACTTCCAAACAGGCAGAATAAATAGCTGGAGGACTGAGGTTAAAATGGGATACCAACGTTTCTATATGTCCGTTAAGGCTATCTGCTGTTACTCCCAGCGCCTCTTGCCAAATCAATCGCTGTTCCTTTGTGGTTGGTTGTTGGATGTCAAAGGTAACGGGATGGCGCTGACGGAAATGCCTGCGATCGCGAGTGCTGACAAGTAAAGGATAATTATTGCATTCAATTAAACGGGCGATCGCACTTTGTTTTTGTCCATCATTCCCATCTATTTCATCACAATCTAACAACAAAGCACTGTTACTTAACAATGCCTCTCGTTCCCAGAGCCGGAGCAATTTGTTAAGCTCAAGTGTAGTAGTGGGAATGGCATCAGCAATTATACAGTGTAAATTCCATCCGAGTAATTCACAAGCAGCTTTGGCGATCGCTCGTTTGCTACTCCCATCATCCCCGCACAGCTGCACCACTGGGTAAACTCTTCCCTCAGCTGTGGCAAACACTCCCGCCACTTGTTCTGACAACTGTTGCTGTGAAGGAGGTAGCCCCCATTCCTCCCCCTCGCTTCGCACTGACTCAACTAAACCTGTTAGCCTCTCATCTAATTCCGAAATCCCCAACAAATAGTGTAATACTCGCTCGTCAATGCGTAAAGCGCTATTGGTGAGAGCGTTTCCGGCTCCAATTTCGATTAGTTGCCATTTGCGTAGAGGTGCATTCGGTGTCAGCGCCCCCCACGAGGGTTCCGGTAAGACTCCCAAAGCTAAACCGAATGTGGGATAATTCAGTTGGCGATCGCCAGATGCTTCCGAACAAAAATTCGCCCAACTACTATCCAATTCCATCCCCGCACACAACAATAGTAAGTTTCGCTCAAATACTGAGAGTCCGAAAGTCTCACATAACCGCTCTAACGCTGCGGGAGGAAAATTTCCCCTTGAGATTTGGGTGAGTTCATTACTTGAGAAATCTGTTCCCTTAATTTTTGCTTGCAAAGCCTGACGTACAGATGCCAGCATCATTATCAGGTGTCGCTGGTTTGTCCCTTGCCAGTTATCATTCATACTTTCATTGAAAACTTTCTCCAAATCTTAATATAAGGTTAACTTTGATTGTTCACATCACCAAACATTCTCCCTAATTCAAGTTTTTTCTTAAGCCCAAAAAACTTTACTTAAATTAACTTAAATTCCCGGAATCTCCGATAACTTGCCTTCTAACTCTTCTACAGAGAACCGAGTTACTTGTTTCCATTCCTCAACTGTAAAATCATAACCATATTCAGCCGCCATCTTCACAAACACCTCCTCATTCGGTGCTGAATTTAATTTTTGCTTCAACAAAGGGTCGGCTTGTGCTGCTCTGAACAGCTTGATCACTTGCTCTTGTGCCATTTGATCAAATACTCTAGTAATTGCTGTAAATGATCCTATAATAATGGAGAACATTTAATCATTGAGCTAAACAAAAAGTTAACCTTGTTAAGTTTAAATTAAAAAGGCAATGATTAGACTTAAGTCTAATCAACAATTGTTAAAAAATACAGTAACAACTATGTCGAAAAATACCGAAAAAGGGAAAGAACTCCTCAAAGAATTTGGCAAACAAGAGTCTAGCCGAGTTACTAGCCGGATCGGTACCGCCAAAAACGCCGTTTCCTCAAGTCTGCTTCGTCTTGTTCCCACTCGTTTTTTCTGGCTGCTTCCCTGGCTCAAAAAAAACGTCGAAGTTAGCCCTACCTTATTAGAAGATGTAAAAGGCAAAGTTACTGGAAAATTTGCTCAAAAAGATGCAGGAACTCTCAGCGAAGTAACGGAAACCACTTCCCCAGAACAAATTGCCATTCCGCTGAAACACCTTTATCCTAAATATACTTGCCTCCGCCATAATCCCCTCGCCTGCGAAGTTCCCCAACTAACCCTAGAAGAACAAAGTGTTGCTACTGTTTGCCGTCAATGTGGTTTCCCTACACCTTTAGCACCCGAAACTAAAATCAAAGGCTACTCTGGGATTTATCAAGTAGAAAGTTTAATTGGCTACCGAGGACAGGGGAGACTTTATCAAGCCGTAACTGTACCAGAACGCCAACCCGTTATTATCAAAGAATACCTGCTTCCAGAACGATATTTTAACCAAAAGGAAGCTAAAGAGCGAAAAGATGCTTTTATGCGCTTGGCAGGACTGAACTTAGCTGATGGTAGAGTGCAAGACTTTCGGATTATTGTCCCTAGCGATCCGATCGCAGATATAAATCAAAACCGCTGCTACCTAGTTACTTCAGGAACTCTCGACAGCTTCCCCACCCTCGCCAGCTATCTTGCCCAAACTGGTGCGATGACAGGTAAACAAGTACGCCAAGTTCTCAACCAAGTTTTACAAAGTCTCGAATCTCTTCACGGTCAAAAATATCGTCTTCCCAACGGTTTAGTTCAACAAAAATTTACTCACGGCAATCTTAGCCTAGATAGTCTACTGATCGTTCCTACATTTCAGGGATTTCTAATTTATTTATGCGATATAGCTTTATGGGAACATCGCTTCAACCTTCCCCTAGCTGCCACACCTAATTATTCTCCATCTCAAGACCTAAAAGATTTAGGTTACATCGCTTTTTACCTCTTAACAGGGAGAACTGTAGACCCTATAAATGGCTTCTCTCTCAATCCCAAAGAAGAAAAACATTGGCCTCTGGTTCATCCACCATTAAAAGATTTTATCCTGAGTTTAATCGGCCATAACTTGGTTGACTTTGAAAGTGCCGAAATAGCCCGTCAAGTTTTGCTCAAATTGCCTCAAGAACCTGAAATTCAACCAATTTTAACATCTCCTACTCCAGAAACAGAACCACCTAAAAAGCGTCCTCGTTTACCTTTATTTCTCCTTTTGGGACTTGGGGTATTTTTGCTAGCATTACTAATTTGGTTTTTTGCTTTTCGCAACCGTCAACGCACTGCTATTGCTACTCAACCTTTACCCTGTTGCATTGGACAAATTTCTGGTATTCCTTCCGGCAAATTTACTTATACTGCTGCTAAAGACGGGATTTGGAATTATGTCCTACTTAAACCTAATTTAATTCTAAAAGACCTCACCCTGCAAACTGAACTAGAAAAACGCCAGCCTAAATTTGACTTAATATATGAACCTACTGCTTCTGCTGATGCTGCCATTCGCGCAGTGCAATCTGAGGAAAAAGCTTTTGCTATTGTTAGCCTTACCAACGACCTCAGTCCCGATTTAGGTTATAAAGAAATAGCCCACGATGCTTTAGTAATTATTGTTCCTTTTAGCTACGCCAAACGCCAAAACAGTCTCCCCCGTTGGTTAAATGGCAAAATCACTTACGACCAACTACGTCAACTTTACACTGGAAAAATCCAGAATTGGCAAGAATTGGGAGGGCCGAATTTGCCTGTTGAGAAACTTTATTTACCGACCAATGAGGAAGCAGTAAGAATTTTTGAGGAAAGAGTGCTTCAAAAACCTGATGCGATCGCAGCCTTCCAAAAATTACTCAAACCTGAACCATCAGTCAACCCCTCATCAAAACAATCACCCTCGATTATTCGACTCAGTAGCACCTTTGAGATGCTCAGAGCTATCATTGGCGACTTCGAGAACGGCAATACTGATAGTACTGATAGTACTGATAGTACTCGTAATACTCATAGTATTGGTAGTATTGGCATTGCACCCCTCAGTCAAGTGTTTGGACAATGTTCTGTCTATCCCCTCGCCCTAGCTGCCAAAAACGATATCCCCGTTTCTCCGCTAAGAGAAAAGAATAATCAACCCGTTACTCCTGAAACTGACCTCTGTAACCACAAAGGCGACTATACTATTGACAAAGAAGCCATTATTAGTCAAAAATATCCTCTCGCTTACCCGATTGCTGTGGTCTATCCTAGAGACAACCGCCTCCCCCCAGTCGGAGAAAAATTTGCCGAAATTCTCAAAACCACTGAAGCACAAGAACTCTTAAGCAAAACTGGGTTAGTACCATTACAACCTTTAGGGAAAAGGAAAGCAGGGAATTTTAGATTTTAGATTTTAGATTTTAGGTTTTAGATTGAACTGCCCAGATCTCCGACTTCTTGAAGAAGTCGGAGATCTAGATTCGGGAGATTCGACTTTTGTCTAGTACCCAGCTGAATCCACTATCGATAAACTGCTGTGATAAATTAAAATCCACATATTATGTCTTCTAGTATTCACAGGAAAGATATTTCATTCAACTCCCGAATTGAGCAACCACCATTGTTCACACCGATTGGAGATATTACTAGTTCGGCGGGATATGCTATATCGGGATTGAATCGAGTTAATGATAATCAAAATCAAGCTACTATGAGTCAACTTGCCAAGCAAGTTTTAGAAGATCCATTATTGTTGAGACAATTGAGCGATCGCATTTACGAACTAATGCAAACAGACTTACGCCTACAAAGAGAACGGAGTAGAAACTATGGGAGGCGTTACTAATGGCTAAAAACGGTAAAGAAATTCACGGACTTAATTATCTTACTGCTAATCGCTTCTATGTTGAAATAGAAGATTTTAGATATATCAGTGCTTGTTTTCAGGAATGTTCTGGATTAAGCGTTAAAGTCAACTATGACACCTTTTTTGAAGGAGGAGTTAACAACCAACAACGTATTATTATGGGGCATACTCAATTTTCCGAAGTCATCCTTAAAAGAGGAATTACCAATGATTTAGTATTTTGGGGTTGGGCAAATCGGATGTTAACTCAACTCGAATCGATCAACAAAGACTTATCGGAAAGAGAACGTCATCAACTTAATCCGCAACGTCGCAATGTTAACATTTTACTATTTAACCAAGCTGGGCAAACAATTCAATGTTGGACATTAATTGGTGCAGTTCCCGTTGCTTGGAATGCTTCTCCTTTCCAAGCTGATAGTAGCACAGTGGCTATTGAAGAATTGACTTTAGCTTATGAAGGTATAAAAGTCATTGTCAATTTAGCTCCCGAAAATCTAGATGCGGAAAAAACCCAGAGCACAATGGGTGGTGGGGCAATTTTCCACGATAAAGGAAGAGATACAAAAGCCGGAGGATTTTTCCCTAGTAACTAACAATGGTTCAATCTTTTAATCAACAACCTAATGAAAATGATACCGAGTTGGATTTACTTAATCAAGATCCCCTTGGCATCAAAAAACCTCTGCTTCCTTCTCATACCTTGGGACAGACATCCTTGCAATTGCAAGCTCTCCATCCTCTGGGAACAACTTCTATTTTAAGAGCAAAAGCTCCGGTTAGTTCCTCAAGTAAAGAATTAAACGATACTTCCGAAACTATTCAAAGGAAGGCTTCCGGTAACTTACAAATAAATCTCAGAAATCCAAGTCAAGAAGAAACTAATTTAAGCGAATCAAGCCCTAGAATTACCACTCAATTAAAACCAGAAATATCACCAACAAATTCTAAATCAAAGGATTTAATTAATAGAGATGCAGAAATTACAGTTGGTCAAATGTGTAAGGTAGGGCATCTTTCAGAAACAGTTCCAACTGTGTTGGAAAATTTAGTTCAGCCAAGTTCGATTAATTTCCAGAATTATTTAAATAATAAGTCTTTAGTTGGTGAGACTAATAAAGATAAAAACAGCTTTAGCAAATCTGAAACTTTGTTAAGGAAGCCTAGTAAAATGGGAGAAGGTATTCAAAGAAAATCGGTGATAACAGATGATAATTTAGAGGGAGATGGAAAAAGGGGAAGAGCGATCGCTCAGGCAACTCTTTCTAACCAAATAATTAATCGCGCCCCAAATAATACCTTACAAAAGTCTACTCAAGATATACCAAATACTTGGTCAAATCTGGAAGACTTAATCGCAAAAAATACCAACGCTGAAAGCGTCACACCTATTCAACGCAGTTCCCAACAAAAGCAATCTCCAGATATATCAGAAGATTTAGTCTTTACACCAAAAGGATTTCAGCGAGCTAATGATACTGCAAATACTGCCCATACAGATCAATCAGTGAGTTCTTCAATCCAACCCAAGCCAAATTATCATACTAATCATCACTCTGCTGCTAATAAAACAACTTTGCAAACTAAAAGGAACTATTCAAGTCAGGAAAATATTTCTGATTTAACTTCTGCTACTAACTATTATAATGAAGATAGACTTCTGGATAATCAAGTAACTTTAGGAAAAGAAAGTCTTAAAAAAGAAGTGGATGCTAAAAACTTTGAGGAGTTAGCGAGAGAAATCTATAATCTACTTCGCCAAAGATTAGAAATAGAGAGAGAACGGCATGGAAATTCTTCTTCTAGCCGTCTAACTTGGTAATTTGAAGCTTAGTTTATTAGGAGTTTTTATGACCTATAGTAACAAAACAGGAAATGGAAATCTTCACAGAAACACTAGTTCTGTAGCTTCCGGGAAACTAGAAAAAGCTAAACTCATCTCCAACGAGAGTGACAATATTGAATTCATGTTTAATCCTACTGAACTGGTTTTTCAACAGTCCATTAGTTTAAACAGCAGTGAAGGCGCACGCACTAAATCAGGGTTGCCAAAAGTAAGTTTTGCTTATCCAAATCCTTGTGTCCTTAACCTTTCTAATATTATATTTGATACTTATGAAAAAGGGACGAGTGTCATCGATTACCTGAAACCAATTATCAAGGCTGTTGATTTTTCCACTAAAGGAGATAGTTCAGGAAAACGACCTCCTATTTATCTCTTTACTTGGGGACAATATCAATATCTACGTTGTTTTGTAGAGCAGGTTAGTTACAAATTAACTTTATTTTTGCCCGATGGAACACCAGTACAAGCTAGAGTAGATATGACTCTCAAAGAAGTGGATGAAGCTTTTAGTGCTCCTGATAGTAAACAGTCAACAACAGTAGACCGCGAACGGGATAGTCGGGAGAATCGTACTTTGTTCGATCGCTCCCGTGAAGAAAACTAAACTTACGCAAATAGTTGAACAGAACAAATTTCTTTAGCCCAAAAAACAGTATCCCCTAGAACATACTATGCCACCAGTCAAATATATAGCACAGCCATTATTAGAAATTGACGGTAAACCAGCTTCCAATGAGTTGCTCGAAGATATCCTGCAAATTTCTGTAGAAGAGAGTTTACATTTACCAGGAATGTTTACCCTGATCATTAAAAATGACTATTTTCCCGGTCGCAAAGAAGATAAAACTTGGCGACATGAAGAGTTATTTGCGATCGGAAAAGCAATCAAAATTGGTTTTAGTTCCAGCACCACCCAATCCCAAGAATTTAATGAGGAACAAAAAGGCTACCTTCTAGAAGGGGAAATCACCGCAATGGAAACTCATTTTACCAGCCAATCAGAGGCTCCAATGGTAATTCGCGGTTACGATGTTTCCCATCGCTTGCACCGAGGAAGATACAATCGTTCTTTCCAAGATATGACCGATAGCGACATTATTAAGAAAATTTTAGGAGAAGTTGGGATTAGCGCAGGCACTATTGATTCTAGTGGCGATCCTCATAGTTATGTATTTCAGGAAAATCAAACCAACATGGAATTTTTCCGGGAAAGAGCCGCCCGGAATGGCTTTGAGCTATTTGTCCAAGACAACAAACTTAACTTTCGCAAACCGAAAGTTGATGAATCATTAGAACTCAAGTGGCTGGAAGATATGCACAGTTTTAGCGTGCGAGTCACCAGTGCCCAACAAGTGAGCGGAGTAGAAGTGCGGGGTTGGGACTACGAAAAAAAGCAGGCAATAGTAGAAACCGCCTCAAAAGAAAATGTCTTGACTGATACACAAAAAGGTAAAGGTTCTCAAACTAGCAGCAGCTTTAAGGGAAAACCTCCCTCACCTACCATGATAGTTGTCGATCAACCCGTCTTCAAAGCTAAAGAAGCAAAGACAATGGCGCAGAGCCTTTGCGATGAATTAGGTGGAGAATTTGTTCATGCTGATGCTAAAGCAGATGGCAACCCGAAAATTCGCCCTGGACGAGCAATTACCCTTAAAGATCTGGGAAAATACAGTGGCAAATATTACGTAACTGAAACAAGACATCTTTACCAAGAACGAATCTATATTACTGAATTCAGTGTTCGAGGTTTGCGAGAAGGGGATTTGTTAGGAACTTTGTCGCCCCAAACTCACCTGCAACCTGGACAAACTCTCTTAGTTGGACTGGTTACAGATAACAACGATCCTAAAGGTTGGGGTCGTGTTAAAGTCAAATTTCCGACTTTAACGGATAAACATGACAGTAATTGGGCGAGGGTATTAGGCACTGGTGCTGGAACGGGACGGGGTTTTGATTGTTTGCCGGAAATTGATGATGAAGTATTAGTCGCCTTTGAACATGGAGATATTCATCGCCCTTATGTGATTGCTGGAGTTTGGAATGGTAATGACAAACCACCAGAAAAGGTGGAGGATTCTGTTGTCGATCGCAAAGTCCGTCTGCGAACATTTAAAACTCGCACAGGTCATAAACTTCAGTTTGTGGAAGAGGATAAAGGCTCTAGTAAGAAAGGATTTTATGTTGATACAGTATATCAACACAAATTACATCTAAATGACAGCGACAAGTTTATTGAGATCAAAACTAAAGATGGCTATTATGTGCGTTTAGATGACAAAGATCAGTTTATCGAGCTTAAAACAAAGAATGGTCATTCTGTACGTTTGGACGATCGCAACCGCAAGATTGAAATCAAAAGCAATGGCGGTCACACTTACGTGATGGATGATATGAGTCGAAGTGTGAAAATCAAGTCCGTTGGTAGTATGAGCATTGAAGCAACAACAACAATGGATATCAAAGCAAGTGGTATTGTCACCGTAAAAGGTGCCTTAATTAAGTTGAATTAAACTGGTTGAAAGTGTTATGGGTAAACCTGCTGCAAGAATTACTGATACTGTTGCTCACCCCATCCCTCCTGTTTTAACTCCGGGGCCAGGTAGTTTTAATGTTTTAATTGGCAATTTACCAGCTTGGCGAGGTGTCCCGGTAGCGACGGCTGCTGCTTTACAAGCGGCAAAAAAGGTAGCTGATGCGACAATTAAAGTGGCGGAAGCTGCTAGTAAAGCTGCGGCTGGAACGCCTGCGGCTCCAGGGTTAATTGCAGCTGAACAAGCTACTAAAGCTAGTGTTGCTGCTAGTATGAGCAGTACGATTACTAGTAGTGCCGCTGGCGCAGATATCCATATTTGCTCTACTCCCTTGCCTGTTCCTCCTCACGGGCCTGGTGTCGTTATTGACGGTAGCAAAACTGTGCTGATTAATGGACTTCCTGCTTGTCGGATGGGCGATACGATCTTGGAGGCTGTTGGCCCAACTAATAAAATTACTGGTGGCTGTACTAC
>JBAVZX010000060.1:0-2027 GCA_049589015.1 Phormidium sp.
GGCGAATTCTGATTTCTGGTTCGGTTGCGTGAACGGAAACATAAAGCGGGGAAAGTCGCATTTGTTCGATTCGGTCCCATTCTTTTTGGGTGAGATTAGTTAAAGTTAAGTATGAACCATAGAGGAAACTTAAACGATAATCGTCATCTTTTAAATATAAAGATTCTCTTTTTCCTGGTGGTTGCTGGTCGATGAAACAGAAGGGACAACGGTTATTACATTGAATTAAACCATCAAATAAGGCGGTTTCAAATTCTAAACCTAAGTCTTCGTCGTAATCTTTTTCTATTTCTACTTTATGGGTTTTGCCTTTAGTGTCTAATACTTCTAATTCTAAAACTTCATCGGCGCATAAGAATTTGTAGTCGATGAGATCGCGGGGTTTAGTTCCGTTAATTGAAACTAATCGATCGCCAACCTCAAACCCAATATCAGCAGCGATCGAATCAGGCAAAACTTTCGTAATTAAAGCCGGACGCAGAGAAATTTCACTCATTGGTCACTAGTCATTAGTCATTGGTTACTAGTCATTAGTCATTGGTCAAGCGATTTTTGTCCAAATGACAAATGACTAATAACTATTAGCTATTTTGCAACAATCCGGTAAAAATTGCCGCTAAAATCGCTACGCCAAAGATTAACCGATACCAAATAAACACCCAAGTACTTTGAGTTTGCAGGAATTTTAGCAACCATGCGATCGCCAAATAAGAAAAAATCCCCGCTGAAATTACCCCAGCAATTAAAGGCAGAATTCCCGCATCTCCCAAACCTTCAGACAAAATGCCTTTTAATTCCACCAAACCAGCTAAAGTAATCGCCGGAATTCCTAACAAAAAGGAAAACCTTGCTGCTGTCGCCCTTTCTAAACCCATGAATAACCCAGCAGTTAAAGTGGAACCAGAACGGGAAACACCGGGAATTAAAGCTAATGCTTGCCCTAAACCCATCAAAATTCCATCTTGCGTTCCCAATTTGTCAAATTTCCGTTTCCGAGTGCCGATCGTTTCCGCTACTCCTAACAATATTGACATGACTATTGAGGCAATAGCGATCGCCCCTAGACTCCGCAAAGGAGAATTATCAAAATCAGGAATAAAGATTTTAATCAATAATCCAAAGAAGACGATCGGGATCGTACCAAACGCAATTCCCAATGCTAATTTAAATTCTTGAGCATCATACTCCTTAGTTGCGATCGCTGCGATCGAACCCATCGTAATATTTTTCAAATCCCCCCAAAAGTACCACAACACCGCCGCAATACTACCCAACTGAATCACCGCAGTAAAAGCAACACCCGGATCGCCCCACCCCAAAGCAACGGGCACCACTTTTAAATGCGCCGTACTACTAATCGGTAAAAACTCCGTCGCCCCTTGCACAAATCCTAAAACAATTGCCTGAAACACATTTACCTGACTAGTCGTAGTCGTTGGTGTCGCCACCGCTGACTGAGAAAGTGCTTTCAAAGGTAAGGCAAGAAGAGTGCTAACAATTCCTATACCCAAAAACCTGTGCCATTGGCGTTGTGATAAACCCATGTCTACTTTGCTTTTCCTTCCCGATCGATCACCAAGCATAGCCTACCCAAAAAAATAAGCTCTAACTTTAAAGTTTCAATGTTATTTCATAGCTATCAATAATCCCCCATCTCCCCATTTCCCCATCTCCCCATTCTCCATTTCCCAAAACTAAGCTAATTTGACACTCTCAGGTCTAAAGACACGCTCGATTCTTGATTCAACGAGTGACCTTGCTTAAGCACTGTTGCCAGGTTTAAGTAGAGGGTCGTCTCTCCACAAGCGTTAATTTCGGTATGCCCTACCGTATTTGAGATGTAGCCCAGCAATTGTAATCCCGCAATCAGAATATTGATGGCGGCATTTTCATCTCTATCTAATATCACACCACATAGACAAATATGGGTTCTAATGGAAAGAGATTTTTTCACAATTGCACCACAACTAGAACAATTCTGACTGGTATATTGTGGGGGAACAGCAATAGCAACCTTGCCAAATTTC
>JBAVZX010000061.1:0-7325 GCA_049589015.1 Phormidium sp.
CCCGTTATCTTCTCTCTCTTTCCTCTGCGTTCTCTGCGTCTCTGCGGTTCAATCATAAAGGGGATTTTTAACCCGGATTTAGTATCATTTGTTAGCTCTGTAATTCTATTATAAGAAATTAAGGACTGAGAATTTTTACTATAATACATTCAATCCCAAAATCAAAGATTCCCCAGTCCTCAATCCCCACTATTCCCAATTCCAAGACTTTAACCGAAACACTAATTTAGCTTCTTCAGGTTTTGGTTGCAACTCAGAAAATTGAGTTAAAAATATCGAATGTCCGTTTCTCAAAGTCACCAAATTTTCGGCTTCAATGTGCAAAACCTTATTACTACCAAAATTACAGTCAAAAGGTGCAACTCGGTAAGCACTCAAAGGGCCAAATTGCCTGCCTAATCTAACACCAACACAAGTAATATCTGAGGGATCTTTACCTGCTTGGCGCAAAGCTGTATTTACTTCAGTGTTCAGTTTGCTGGATTGGCGAACTAGAGGCATAATTTCATCTAAAGCTAGACTTCCTCCGGCTAAAGCTGTTTGAGAAATGAAACTGCTGGCGATCGCCAAAGGTAGCACAAACTTTGTAATATTCATTTTTGCTCTCACTTTTATAAACTCTCACAATGCTATGATAAATTGACTCTTTAGCTAGCGTTTCTGTTCCCAAAAGCAAAACATTTGGAATTGTTTAGCAAGAAGACTCGCTTCATGCTAAGGTGACAAATTGAGCCAAGAATCCAACGCGCTTCTGCCGTAGGAATATTAATAAGCTCAATAAGGCATCTTTATAGTAGATAAATTGAAACTCATGGCTGACATAGTTGATATTGCAGTTAGCGCAGGTTCATTCCAGACTTTAGTAACAGCTGTCCAAGTTGCTGGTTTAGTGGATGCGTTGAAAAGTCCTGGCCCTTTTACAGTTTTTGCACCAAATGACGAAGCTTTTGCCAAATTGCCACCGGGAACAGTCGAGTCTTTGGTGAAAAGTCCTCCTCAGTTAGGCAGGATTCTTAAATATCATGTGGTAGCAGGAAAATTAATGAAAGAAGATTTAGCTAAACTTAATTCTGTTACTTCTTTGGAAGGTTCGCCGATTGCGATCGATTTTTCTGATGGTTTTGAAGTGAAAAATTCCACAGTTATTGCCGCTGATATTGAAGCGGACAACGGTGTGATTCATGTGATCGATCGCGTGTTATTGATGGGTTAATCTGCTGACTAGAGATGTTGTATACAATTGTAGAGACGTTGTATACAACGTCTCTACAACAGGCGTAAAATAGTAGTGTCTAACACACCGGACAAACTAAAAATTGTATTTAAGAAATTAACTTGCATCGATTGTAGAGTAGACAAAACTGAAATGAAAGGACAAGAAATACAGGAACAAGCGATTAATCTAAACATCAATCCTAAAGATATTTCCTGGGCTTTGTGGCCCCTTGTACCACTTTATCCATACAGTAAAAGACGGACTATTCGTAAAGAAGTGGTTCCCGATACTATCTGGATTTTCGATCAGTTACAAGGCATTTTATATGTTACCGTACCGATTAGAATGACTGTTGTCAGATTAGAAGCCGGAGGTTTGTTAATCTATGCACCAGTCGCCCCAACTTTAGAATGTATTCGATTAGTTAAAGAATTGGTGGCAAAATATGGCGAGGTAAAATATATAATTTTGCCCACTGTTTCCGGTTTAGAACATAAAGTTTTTGTCGGCCCTTTTGCACGACGTTTTCCTCAATCCCAAGTTTTTATAGCCCCCGGTCAATGGAGTTTTCCCCTTTCTTTACCTTTGAGTTGGTTAGGTTTTCCGCCAAAACGCACTCAATTACTTCCAGAAGATAGCAGTAAAACTCCCTTTGGTGATGAGTTTGATTATCGAATTTTAGGGCCAATTGGATTAGGTTTAGGTTCATTTGGTGAGGTGGCTTTTTTCCATAAGCGATCGCAAACTCTCCTAGTAACTGACTCGGTAGTTTCTGTCCCGGAAACTCCCCCGGAAATCGTCGAACTAGAACCTTATCCCTTACTTTTTCACGCTAAAGATGATGCTTTTTGTATTGTCGAGGACAACGAAGCTAACCGTCTCAAAGGTTGGCAACGCATCTCATTATTTGCGTTTTATTTTCGTCCTAGCGCAATGGAAACAGTGAAATTAGGACAAGCATTTCGGAGTTCTTTTCAAGTTGGCGATCGCTCGAAAAAAGCGTATTTT
Source organism: Phormidium sp. (assembly GCA_049589015.1). GTDB lineage: Bacteria > Cyanobacteriota > Cyanobacteriia > Cyanobacteriales > Aerosakkonemataceae > Floridanema. The sequence continues at coordinate 2,225 of JBAVZX010000061.1, forward strand.
GGTATCTATCCCTTCAAATGGAAAAATAGCTGGCAACAGTCATTTAATGCACTCCGAAGAGATGGGCATTTATTAGTAGCACCAATCCTGCAAGCTTTAATTTTGAATCGCGCCCCACAGGAAACAATTAATTGGGCAAATCAAGTTACACAATGGAATTTTAACCAGATTATTCCCTGTCATTTTGATGCACCAATTCCCGCAACTCCCCAGCAATTTCGCCAAGCATTCAACTTTTTAGAGAAAAATCCTGCTATTAGCGACGATTTAATTAGTGCTACTAAACCTCTGCCAGAAGAGGATTTTCAACTACTTAGAGAACTCGATGAAAGTTTAGGTAAACTTGGCATTGTGCCACCGTCAAAGGAAAAAATTTAAGCTGAATTTACTTGTACAAAACAGCTTCTTTCAAAGTGGCAACTTTCCCAAGTGCTTGGTTAATGCCATCAGAAGAAACTCCATGATTAGCCATTGCTTCGCCTAAATGTTTAGCGATCGCATCAAAATGTTCTGGCTGTAAATTTAAACCAGAGTGCGCTTTTTCCATCGATCGACCTGTATATTCTTTTGGCCCACCAAGCGCAAAAGAGATAAAAGCAGTTTGGTGACGACGTTGCTTTTCCATATCTGTATGGGCGAAAAACTGATTAACAGTATCGTCTGCTAAAACACGGCTGTAAAAGTCGTCAACTATTTCTCTAACTGCTGATTCTCCTCCCACTTGTTCATACAAACTTGATGCTTTTTGTTCACCATTTCCTTCACTTGCATTGGTCATAATGAGTTTTCCTTTATTGAGGATTTTGCCTTAATTTTATCAGTAGGTTGAAGGAATTTTATCTTTCGTAAGAATCATTTAAGCTAGTTTTTGCAGAATCAAAAATAAAGCTGGGGGAAAGGGTTCAACTGTTCCTTGATAGACGGTTTCTTCCAGAGAAATTAAGCGAAACTTGTTGCGGAAAATCTCAACAATTTCTTCTGACTGGAATTGATAAGAGCCATCATTTATGCTTCTTTTAGCACTGAAGCATTTCAGGAATAAGTAACCATTTGGTTTCAGTAAAGTAGCGATCGCTTGCGTACCAGGCCCAGTTCCTAAATCTAAAACCGTCCCACCGTGCAAATTCAACTTTATTAACGCCTTCTGCAAATCTGAATCTAATTCTGGTTCTACTAAAAATTTTCCTTATTAAGTAAATATACTTAATAAGTATCCTGAAAAATAAGTTAAGTATATTAACAAAATTTACTATTGTCCCCGCTTAGTTATATGCTGATAGATCTTGCTAATCAAACAACCCCTAGCAAAAAGTTTTTGGGACAAAATAGAATGGTTAAATCACCTGAAAAACAATCGGAAATTAACGCTTCTGAGAGCCAAATATCAAAAAAAATTCATCATCAAATAGTAATTATTGGTGGTGGTGCAGCAGGTATTACCTCCACCTCGCTGTTATTAGCCCAAAATGATTCCTTTGATATTGCCATTATCGAACCAGCCGAAAAACATTATTACCAACCCGGCTGGACAATGGTAGGAGGCGGCGTTTTCCAAGTTGAAGAAACTGTCAGAGATGAACAAGATTTAATTCCCCAAGGTGTGACTTGGATTAAAGATTATGCCCTTAAATTAGACCCGGAAAACAACCTAGTTGTCACCAAAGAAGGTTTAGAAATTGAATATGATTACTTAATTGTTTCTGCGGGCATTCAAATTAACTGGCATTTAATTAAAGGCTTGAAAGAAGCGATCGGTAAAAATGGCGTTACTAGCAATTATTCGCCTATTTATGCACCTTATACTTGGGAACTTATTCAAAACTTTCAAGGTGGAAACGCTATATTTACCTATCCTAATACACCGATTAAATGTGGCGGTGCCCCACAAAAAGTAATGTACATGGCGGATGATATGTTCCGCCAGTTGGGAGTGCGCGATCGAACTAAAGTCACCTATTGCACAAGTTTGACTAAAATGTTTACAGTCGAAGAATACTCAGACATTTTAGATCGAGTAGTCGCAGAACGGAACATAGAAGTTAAGTTTCGCTGTGACTTAAAAGAAATCAAAGCTGACAGCAAAGAAGCAATTTTTGAGCTTACCAAGGATGACGAAACCCTAGAAGAAATCACCTTGAAATATGACATGATTCACGTTACACCACCGCAAAGTGCCCCCGACTTTATTAAAGAAAGTCCCTTAGCAGTTCCAAATAATCGTTTCGGTTGGGTAGATGTGAATAAAGACACCTTACAGCATAACCGATATCCAAATGTATTTGCTATAGGTGATTCTTCTTCTTTACCAACTTCTAAAACTGCTGCTGCTGTTCGCAAACAAGCACCAGTTTTAGTGGCAAATTTGTTAGCATTAATGTCTTCTCAACCTTTGCAAAACCACTACGATGGTTATACTTGTTGTCCGTTAATTACTGGTTACAACAGATTAGTAATGGCAGAGTTTTCTGGTTATACATATACGCCAATGTCCAGTTTTCCCTTAAATCCGATTCAAGAACGCTGGAGTATGTGGGTAATGAAAAAACACATTTTACCTTGGGTTTATTGGCATCGGATGTTGAAAGGAGAGAAGTTTGAAGGAGATTTCATCAAGTTCCTACAGTGGCAATACAAGAAATAGGAAAGGATAAGTTTTAGTACAGGCAAAATATCCACACCACAAGAAAAAGAATTGTAGGACAGGCAAGATGCCTGTCCTTTCTCAACGCAGTTATCCAAAATTTAAATTATATTAAAAGTGTAATAAAAATTGTAATATAGAGAATAAGGTAGTTATCAAAATGTCCAAAGGCTTTGGTTACGTTGGTACGATCGCAATGGTAATTGGATGTTAATTCCCGCAGAAGAAGAAAGACAAAAAGCTGAACAAGAAAAGCGGAAAACAGAAAGATTAATTGCCCAATTGCGGACGCTGGGTGTTGAACCTGATTTAGATTAGATCGATCGCACAATTTTTGAAACATAAAACCCACTAGATTCAAAACAAATGTCTATTTCCAAATCAGAAGCAAAGCAACTTTTAGAAAGAATGATTTTTGAAGAAACAAGTCCTCAAGACTGGGTACAAGATGTTTGGGGATTAAGCCCTTTATTGGGAGATAGCGCCGCCAAATTATTTGAAGCTTTTGAAATGTTAATTGAGTGTTGTCCCGAAGAAAAATTAGATAATTTGCTGCAATCTTTGTATCGAGAATATCTTGATTCGGAGTGATTAAGGACTGGAGATTAGGTACTAGGTACTGGGTACTGGGAGTGCGATCGAACTTAAATCATTACCCCAAAGAAAATAATTCTTGATACCTTAGAGGTTAGAACTAGGTTACTCATTCTGATTTATGGCTCGAATTAATTTATTAGATACACGCACTACTAGTTTCGGTGATTTGATTGGTAATGGCAAGATTTACCGAGTACCACCTTTTCAGCGTGATTACTCATGGAAAGAGGAAAATTGGGAAGATCTTTGGCAAGATATTTTAGTACTTTACACTAACCCTGACTCTAGTCATTATATGGGCGCAATTGTGCTGCAAAGTACTCGCACTTCAGACAAAGAATTTACAATTATTGATGGTCAACAAAGGTTAGCAACTCTGAGCATTATTGCTATTGCTGTTATTAATCAAATTCAGAAATTAGTAGAGCGAGAAGAGGAAGCAGAAGCTAATCAAGAACGACAAGAAATTCTCAGGCGTACTTATCTGAGTGACAGAGATCCACGTTCTCTTCGTTACTCAAGTAAGTTGATTTTAAATGAAAATAATAATGACTTCTATCAAAGTAATTTAATTAATCTGAGAAAGCCGCTGAATGTGCGATCGCTCTCCCAAGGAAATCAACTACTTTGGCAAGCTTTTCAGTATTTCTCGCATCATTTAGAAAAGCTTCCAGCAGTTACTCAAAGTGGGGAGAAATTAGCAGAATTTTTAACAGAAACCATTGCTCAAAGATTGCTTTTTATTCAGATTAATGTTGAAGATGAGTTAAATGCTTATACGGTGTTTGAAACCTTGAACGCCAGAGGTGTAGAACTGAGTTCAACAGATTTATTAAAGAATTACTTATTTTCTCTCTTTCAAGGGCCAGATGATTTGCAGGAGGCACAGAGACAATGGAGAAGAATTATTAATACAGTTCAAATGGAAAAATTTCCTGAATTTCTCCGTTACTATCTTAGCCTTAAGCAAACGACAGTGAGACGAGAAAGATTATTTAAAATTGTTCGGGAAACTGTGAAGAATGCCCAACAAGCATTTGATTTACTAGATCAACTGGAAAATTATAGTAGTCTTTTTATTGCCCTTGGTAATTCTAATGACGAGTTTTGGCGAGATACTCCAGAAAATCCTCGCTATATTCGTGAACTTGAGCTATTTCAGGTAAAGCAAGCTTATCCAACTCTATTCGCTGCCTACGAAAGGTTTTTTTCTGATAATTTTACTCGCTTATTAAAGCTGGTTTGTGTACTATCTTTTCGCTATACTGTTGTTTGTAGTTTAAATCCTAATGAGTTAGAAACGCTTTACAATAAGGTAGCAATTGCAATTACAAATGGTGAAATAACTAATCCGAAACAGGTGTTTTATTTTTTGCGATCGATTTATGTTTCCGACGATAAATTCTCCCAAGACTTTTCCTTACTAGCAATTTCTACAAAAGGACAAAAGAAAAAATTAGTCCGATATATTTTAGGCAAACTTGAGGCAGATGCGTCACAGATAGATGTTAATGAGGATAGTTTTTCGATCGAACACATATTACCGGAATCACCAAGTAGTGAATGGCGGCAAAACTTTACTGATACTCAAATAGAAGAAATGGTATATCGCCTGGGAAATTTAACGCTTTTAGAACCTCATCTTAATCGTCAAGTAGGTAATGAACTTTTTCCCAGGAAGCGAACAGTTTATCAGCAGAGTGTTTATACGCTAACACGGAATATTTTGGCTGAAGAATGGACTCCAAATACTCTGGCTAGAAGGCAAAATGATTTAGCAAAACGAGCAGTTCATATTTGGAGATCGGACTTTTCTGTATAAAAGTATTGATAGAGCGAACCCAATACTGCTCGGTTAAGAGT
>JBAVZX010000062.1:0-5329 GCA_049589015.1 Phormidium sp.
GAACTGCATTGCGGTTATTGAGTTTACCGGAAGTTAGCGGTTGGTATATGCGCCGTTTTTACAAACCGTTGCAGGGGATTTCTGTTGCACTCAGACCTTTGGTTGAGCCAATTTTTCGCCCGATCGCAGGCTTTTCTTTGCCTGATAAAGAAGTAATGGACGCGCCCTACGAGTTTTATCAGCAAATCGAAGCACTAGAAAAAATCTTAGTTGATAATTCACAAACTTCTGTGCGCTTAGTCACAAATCCTGAAAAGATGGTGATTAAGGAATCTTTACGCGCCCATGCTTATTTAAGTTTGTACAATGTTTCTACAGATTTAATCGTTGCTAATCGCATTCTTCCTAGTGAAATTCAAGATCCATTCTTCCAAAAGTGGAAAGACAACCAGCAACAATATCGTCAAGAAATTCATGATAATTTCCATCCTTTACCTGTGAAGGAAGTCCCCCTATTTTCTGAGGAAATGTGCGGTTTAGAGGCTTTGGAAAGATTGAAAGATACGTTGTATAAAGATGAAGATCCAACCCAGGTTTATTACCAGGAAACAACGGTGAAAGTTGTGCAAGACCGCAATCAATATACTTTAGAATTGTATTTGCCGGGAATTGCTAAAGACCAAGTTCAATTAAGTAAAACGGGAGATGAGTTAAATATTCGCATTGGTAATCATCGCCGCAATTTGGTTTTACCCCAAGCTTTAGCGGCTTTGCAACCTTCTGGGGCGAAAATGGAAGAGGATTATCTGAAAATTAAATTCGCGGAAGCAGCTTAGTTGCTTATAAGAATCCTGTTTGATTTGTGAAAGAGGTTTTTTTGAACCGCGAAGACGCGAAGGACGCGAAGAAAGAAACAAAGGAGTTTTCACAATTAATTTGGGATTGATATAGTACTTTTAAGCTGAATTGTGAAATAGCTTTTCTCTTTTTCTTCCCTTCGCGCTCTTCGCGTCTTCGCGGTTCAAAAAAATAACGATCGCCTATCAACCAATTAATTATTGCTGGATTGGTAAAAGTACTGTAACTTTTGTACCGATACCAACTTTGCTTTCAATCTGAATTTCTCCTTGATACAAGTCAACGCAACGTTTTACGATCGCCAATCCCAACCCAGTTCCCTGAATTTTGCCCACATTACTACAACGGCTAAAGGTTTCAAATAATCGAGATTGTTCGGCTTCAGGAATGCCAATTCCGCGATCGCTAACACAAAAACTCACCATGCCATTAAGATCGCTCACTTCAACTCTAATTTCATTGCCAGATGGAGAATATTTGAGTGCATTTGAGATCAGATTTGTGAGAATATGCCTCAACAGGTTAGCATCCAATTCCACAAACTCTGAAGCTATTTGATAACTGGAAACTATGGGATGGTTATGATCATCACTAAATTGAAGCGCCGCCATTAATTCATCACAAAATTCCCCCAAATTTAGAGTTGTTAATTCTAACTCAAAATTACCTGTTTCTACTTTTCCTAAGAGGATTACTTCATCTAGAAGCTGACACATCTGCTTAATAGTTGTCTTCAATTGTTGGGAATAAAGCTGTTTTTTCTGCGCTGTCAGTTTGCCATCAAATTGAACTAGCAATTCACTCATACCTTGTAATATAGTCAAAGGATTGCGAAATTCATGGGAAACCATAGAAACAAAATAAGATTTGAGTTGATTTAATTCTCGTTCTTTATTCAGTGCTTCCAGGGTTGCTCGTTCACTATTTCTGAGTTGTTTGAGAATTTGCGATCGCTCAATAGTATAGCGAATACTTCGCCTGAGAAGCTGCGTTGTTACCTGATCTTTGACCAAATAATCCTGTGCTCCTTGTGCCATTGCTTGGATGGCTAATTCCTCATCATCAAACACTGTCAAAATAATGATCGGAACATCAGGAACCGCTTGATTGAACTCAGAAATGGTATCTAATCCCTCAGAATCAGGTAAGCGCAAATCTAATAATGCTACATCAAATGATTGAGTCTGACAAACTGCGATCGCCTCATTCAATCGTTCAACATGAACCAGTTTCCAATTCCCAATTGCGGCTCGACAAAAAATATGCTGAAATAACTGAGCATCAGTTGGGCTATCTTCTACCAGCAAAACCTGTAGGAATTCTGGGTTCATAAAAAGTTACTTGTTATGATTGAGATTATTAAGTAATTCATGATAGTTTTTTTTTCAAAAGTTATGGCGATAATTCAATTATTTGGTAAATTTATTCACCAGGCAATTTAACAGCAGCTAACCAAAATTCATTAATCAATTGAATGACATTAATAAATTGATGAATATCAATGGGTTTAGTCACATAACAATTGGCGCTCAGATTATAGGAGCGTAACACATCCTCCTCATCAGTTGAAGTAGTTAAGATCACGATGGGAATTCGTTTTAAATTCGCATCTGCTTTAACTTCTACCAGTACTTCTCTTCCATCCATACCGGGTAAGTTGAGATCCAGCAAAATTAAGTCAGGGCGCAGTACATTAGCAAATTCTCCCTGGCAACGGAGATAATCCATTGCATCTTCTCCATTCTCTACCCAATGTAAATTATTGGCAATTTTGGCTCTACTAAACTCTCGAATCGTCAAATTAGCATCGCTGGGAGAGTCTTCTACAAGCAAGATTTCAATGGGGCGATAACTCTGACTGGTACTCATAATGCTGCTCAGGAATGGTAAAGAAGAACGTGGTGCCAAGGTTAGGAGTAGATTCTGCCCAAATTTGCCCACCATGCCGCAAGACAATTTTCTTGCAGATGGCTAAACCGATGCCAGTACCGGAGTACTCACGGCGCGTATGAAGTCGTTTAAACACTTCAAAAATTCGCTCCAGGTATTGAGGTTTGATCCCAATCCCATTATCTTGGATTTGAAAGAGAAAGTCTGTCTCCCTTTGGGTGGCGCGAATTTGAATCTGGGGATGATCCTGTTGGCAGAACTTGATTGCATTGCCAATTAGGTTTTGAAACAGTTGCACCAGTTGGCTTTGATCCGCTTTCAGTCTGGGCAGTGACTCAACCTTAATTTCGGCATGGCTTTGGGCGATCGCTACCTGCAAGTTTCGCAGAGCCTCTTGTACCACTGTATTACAATCTGTGGGAGCAAACTCTTTGCCTCTTGTCCCGACTCGCGAGTAAGCCAGCAAATCCTGAATTAGTTGCTGCATTCGTTTTGCCCCGTCGATGACAAATTCCGCGTAGGATTGGGCTGTGTCATCAAAGCGATCGCCATACTCGCTCATCAATAGTTGAGTATAGCCTGTCACCGCCCGCAATGGTTCCTGCAAATCATGAGAGGCAACATAAGCAAACTGTTCTAATTCTTGATTCGATCGCTGTAACTCTTGTTCCACCAGCTTTTGGTTCGTAATATCGACGATCATCAGAAAGCAACCTTGCACCTGTCGATCGCAATTCCAATCCGGTAGAATGCTAGTCTGGAAGTAGTGTTGAGCCATGCTTTCCTGCTCAAAGCGGTATCCATAGGTAACGGTTTCACCTGCCAGGGCGCGATCGAGGTATCCCTGGATCGTTGCGTAAACTTGAGGATCTATAATCTCGCCCATTGGCTTGCCCAAAATCTCTTCCCGATTTCGTTTAAACCAAACTTCATAAGTACGATTAACAAATTGGTAGCGTTGCTCAGTATCAAGATAGACAATACAGACGGGGAGAGAATCGGTAATCAAGCGGAGAAATTCTTGGCTTCTCTGTAAAGCAGCTTGCACTTGTTTGCGCTCTGTGATGTCGCGAAAATTACCCCAAAGGACTGTTTCATCTCCCAGATCGATCGAAGTACCTGTAATCTCAGCCGGAAAGCAACGTCCATCTTTCCGAACTACCAGCACGTCTAAACAGCGATCGGTTTCCCGTTGTGCCATGCCAGCAAATGCCTGCATTGCCTTGTCTATATCCTGGGGTGGATGCAACTTTGAGGCATGAAGTTGAAGCAGTTCTGCCTCGGTGTAACCCAGCATTTCCAAGGCTTTCTGGTTAGCTTCTAAAAGATTGCCTTGGGTATCTGCCACCAAAATCGCATCACAAGCCCCATCCATCAAGGCACGGTAACGCTGTTCACTTTTACGCAAGGCAGCAGTGCGTTCTTCCACCCGATGTTCTAGTTCTTCATTCAGCCGCAAAGTTGTCAACTCTGCCTGTCTGCGTTCGGTAATGTCTTCAATGGCAGCCAGGATACAAATACTTTCTCCAACTTCGATTAGTTCAGCCGAAATGCGACAAAGCAATTTTTCTCCGTTATGTTTTTGCAACGTGGCTTCATAGTCTCTGAGATTGCCTTGAGTTTGTAATTGCTGAATCATCTTTTGCCGATCGGCTAAATTTTGCCACATTTGCAACTCTAGTGTGGTATTTCCGATCGCTTTTTGTCGATCGTAGCCAAATACCCACTCAAACCCATGATTCACATCTAAAATCAGTCCGTCCCTCAAAGTAATAATACAGTTGGCAATTGGACTGCTATAAAAGGCTTTGGAGAACTTCTCTTCTGACAGGCGCAATGCTGCTTCTGCTTGCTGCTGTTTTTGCTTGGATCGCAATGCTAAAATCCCAAAACTTAAGCTATCGGCTAGTTCTGTGAGTAGTGCTAGTTCTCGTCGATCGAAAGCATCAGCCTCAACCGAGTAAATATTCAAAGTTCCAACAACATCGACTTGATCAAACAAAGGTAAAACCAGTGAAGATTGATAGCCCCGTTGCTGTGCCGCTTCCCGCCAAGGTGCAAATTGGGGATCTTTCAGCATATTTTGGCAGGCAATGGGTTGGTGCGATCGAATTGCTTTCCCCGTCGGTCCTTGCCCCCGTTCCGTATCTGCCCAGGTAATGTTAACATCCTTCAAATATTCGGCTTCATAACCTGCCCAAGCAGCGGGTTGAACTGTTTTCGCTTCGTCGTGACACACATATCCCACCCATGCCATCCGATACGCTGCTTCTTCTGTAATCAGTTGACACAGAGTTTGTAACAAAGTCACTTCATCAGTTGCTCGAATCACCGCCTGGGTACAAGCACTTAAAACGCGCAATGCCCGGTTGACTACCTGAAAATCCTGTTCCAGTTCTTGATGTTGGTTTTGCGGTAACTTGTTTGACAAATAATCCACAATTAGTACATGAGAAATAAAAGGCTTCTACTTAAGAAGATTACGCCAGAAAAGGGAAAAGGAAGTTTAACTTAAACTGTTGTTAACAAAGCTCTGTTTTAATTAAATTTAGACCTTTGCCCAGTTCTCTTCCGAGTTAGGGGGGACAAAGTTTCACCCCCTTTTTAACCCTTCGATTAAAGCTGTTTCTAAGACTTCGGT
>JBAVZX010000063.1:0-9049 GCA_049589015.1 Phormidium sp.
TCAAATACCAACATATTTACGCCGATTGATTTGGTATAAGTATATCATGATTCAAGAAAGCCGTCCTACAAGGACGGGGCTTTAAACCCATTTTTTTGGTAAATTAGTTCGTTGTGAGGACTTCAGTCCTTCTATCTTTAATCTGGCAAGAGAACGACTGAAGTCGTTACAACCAACCTAGATGATTGTTTTGGGAACACAAACATCAGGCGCACATAAATTGACAAATTCCATCGTCGTTACTTTCAATGTATCCAGTTCTACTCGCCGAATTACATGATTGTTTGTATCCGCAATAAATAAGAGAAAACCCACTGCACTTAAACCACTTGGTTCAAAAAACCGAGTGTTTTTTCCTTGACCATCTTGATGTCCAGCAACTCCATCTCCTAACATAGTTTGGCAGTTACCTGTGTGAGGGTCTACACGCTTAATTTTGTGATTGTAAGTATCAGCTATCCACAGATAATCCGGGATATATTTTACTCCCAAACAATGTTGCAATCTGACTTCCGAACCAATGCCATCTACATCACCAAAACCAAATAATTCTCCACTACCACAAACAGTGCGTACTTCTTGTAAATCAGCTAAACCAACAGCCCGAATTGAACTAATTTCGCTATCAGCAATATACAATTCTCTGTGATCGCTCGTAATTCCACTAGGTTGGGCAAAAGCTGAATCGCTAAGAGAACCATCAGCGCAACCTTCTGCACCCGTGCCAGCATAGGTGCGAACTATACTTGTTTCTAGTTCCATTTCCCAGATTTGGTGTGGTCCTGCCATAGCAATATATAAGCTATTGTCGATTTTTTCCAAATCCCAAGGGGAATTAAGGGCGGTTTCTAAAGCTTGTCCAGAGTGAGGACGGATATAATTACCTTGTTCACCTGTGCCAGCGATAGTTTTTACTTGTTGATTTTTTAAGTTTACCTGACGTAAAGTATGGTTTTCTGTATCAGCAATGTAGAGAAGTTCTTGTTCTTCATCTAATGCCATTCCTTGGGGCGCGAAAAATTGTGCTTCTGTAAAATTACCATCAGTTAATCCAGATTTTCCATTACCAATTATGTGTAATATTTCGCCTTCTAATGTGGTAATAATAATCCGATGATGCCCTGTATCAGCAATAAATAGTCGATTTCCTTCGCCGTCAGCTAACACTTTTCCGGGAAAGGCTAATGGTGTGGTTAACGGTTGTTTTTGTTTTTCTAAGTTGTGTGAGAATTGTTGAAAAATTATAGTTCCTTTTTCTTGATGCCCTTGCCTCATTTGGGAAATTAAATCGTCTAAAGCCTCACGGTTGCCTTCACCAGAGGCACTACCTACATAATAACTTTCTGGATCGATTATGACCAAAGTTGGCCAAGCACGAATGGCATATTGTTGCCAAATTTGGAATTCTTTATCTACTATTACTGGATGTTCGATGTCGTAACGGAGAATAGCTTGACGAATGTTTTCTATTTCTTGTTCGTTGTCGAATTTGGCGGAGTGAACACCGATAACGGTAAGAATATCTTTGTATTTCTGCTCTAAATATTTTAATTTGGGCAGGACGTGCAAGCAGTTAATACAGCAATAAGTCCAAAAATCTAGAATCACTATTCGCCCTTTTAATTCCTTTAAGGATAACGGGCGGTCGGTATTTAGCCAAGAAAAATTTTCCGGTAATTCTGGCGCTCTAACACGAGGTGCCATAGAATCTCCTTGTCTGAGTTATCTGAGAGCGATCGCATCTAATAATAAGATACTCCACTATTTAAGCCTATCACTCACTCTGAAAATTAACTTAATTTGAAATTATGCAGGTGAGATGAAAAAACTATCCTAAAAATAAGGAGTTGAACCTATTCGGTGACTCAGCTTCCCAAATTATGAAAAAATACTGCTTGAGTAACTAACTACTCCAGAGGAACATTTGTTTCTGCTGTTTCCTCAGCATTAACCGCAGAACTTCTGTTTTTCACCTCTGTTTCTCCCGTAATTGGAAGACTTTCTTCCGAAACTTGTACTGGTAATTCTAATTCCGGCGTTGAGGTTTCTAATGGAATAATTGGCAAACTGGGTTCAGAATTCACCTTTTTATAACCAGGTAACTCAAAGCGTTCCAACAACTTTCTAAAATTTAACCTCTTTGGTTTGCTATCTGCTAGACTTTTCTCTTCTAAAGTAGGCTTAGCTTCAACCTTGGTTTCCCCTAAAGTTTCTCCTGAAGATGCCGATACTTCCTGAATTATCGGTTCCGGGGTGGGATTTTCCTTGACTTCAGGTACAGGTAGGGGTTTGACTTCCGCTTTAACTTCTGGAATTGGTGTAACTTCCGATTCAGGAGTTGGCGTTTCCGTAACTTCAGGTACAACTTTGGGTTCGACAGCCGCTTTTGTTTCTGGAACTGGTATAACTTCCGATTCAGGAGTTGGCTTTTCTGTAACTTCAGGTACAACTTCCGATTTTACTTCTTCAGTAACAGAAATTTCTTCTCCTTTGGTAACTTCTGCTGCTGATGGTGTTTCTTCTACTACCGGAACCTCTGCTGCTGTATCTGGTGTCGGTATCACAGTTGCTTCAGAAGTTGGTTCGGTTTCCGGTTCTGGTACTTTAGCCGTATAACTTGGATCAACTATGCCACGAGCATCGGCAACTGAAAGTTCGCCTCGTACCAATTGCGAAAGGGTGTCTTTGCCATTCGGTTCATATTCCAACACCCGCACTGTACTGTTATAAACATTTTTTAAGGGATTCCCCTGTTCGTTTAGTAATTCTAATTTGACCCAGTTTTTCCCAGGTGTAAAACCTTGGAGATAAATTGGTTGCCATTTATCTATGATGAAGCTTTTACCGTTGATGGTGCAGCGAATTCGCCAATCAGCAATTTCGTCATCGGGATTTTTTTGGGCTACCAAATGTAAAGGCGCATTGGTGAGGTAAAAGTCCAGCATGATCGGTTCTGCACCGTAGCGACCTTGGGGAACGCTGTATGTTAGCAGGGTTTGAGCCGCATTTGGATTATTGTCATCTGTTTTGGTAAAAATATGGAAAGTAGTTTGGGCGTATCCACCCTCGTTTTTAAAGCTTTCATGCCAAGGACGAACGGCAAACACCCTAATCGTGTGAGTACCAGGGGCTAAGTCAGAAAAAACTAACGGTTGGTTAAGATCATAAACTGCTTGGTAGGGTTGGTTGTCTAAAAAGACGTGCAGGTGTGGCCCTAATCCTAGTTCAGAATTTTTGAATATGGGTAAATTCCCAACCTGAAATTTTACTGTAACGTTGTTGTCTTCTAGAATTTCGTCTGATTGGGGACTAAGTATCCTGACTTGGGGTTGGGAACTTTCTAATCCTTGACGCAATTCTTGAATAGTTTCCGGCGGGGAAACTTCTGCAATGTTTTTTCCTATGGTTAACCCAGATTCAGATCTATATTTATCCTTTTCTTTTGTAAAGGGTTGATTGCCACAACTTACTAAATTCAGCATCAGGGCTGTTGCCAATAAAAAACTCAATAGCTGTTTTGCCTTTAAGAGTCGCCAATTTTGCATATACACCTTTTAATACTCCTAAACAACCAATCATAGACTTCTCAGTAAGCTATTCATTTGAGACTATAGCCCAAAACAGCCCAATCCCTTACGGTTTAAGTATTAATCACTGATTAACCTAATAGTGAATCTTTGCTAAATTTTGAGTTTTGTAAACTAAATCGCAACACCCCTTGACTTTTTTCCCAAGAGTTATAGGGTAAAAGCTAGTAGGTGTCTATGCTCTAGGATATTTGAATTATTGTTAACTAGTTTCAGAAAGAACAGGAAGCTAGTCCTATAATTCATCAAAAGGAACTACCCCCTTACCAAACACAGGCAAGCGGCAAGCTAATAGCACTGACTTGGTAAAATTTTTCCTAAAACTGGGGTGTCCTGGAGAAACCGAAAGACTGAGTAAATTCCCCGAAAATGGGAAAATACTTGGCCTACAGGTTAAAAAACGGCGGTAGTGCAATCCGTGGTTAAAGCTCGTGGAGTCCGACGGTACACCGGGACAAAGAAGCGAGAAACCCTAACAAACTCCTAAAGGGTAAGAAGGGGTAGCACGATACCTAGAAACCTCAAGATAGATTCAAACGGGGTAAACCTCGTGCCTTAGTTAAAGAGAGAGGAGAGTCTTCATGACGATAAGTCCTCCAGAGCGAGAGGCAAAGGTAAGGGTAGTAGTTGATAATGATCCGGTGCCTACTTCCTTTGAGAAGTGGTCGCAGCCTGGACATTTCGATCGCACCTTATCCAAAGGGCCAAAAACCACAACCTGGATTTGGAACCTACACGCTAACGCCCATGACTTCGATAGTCATACTAGTGACCTAGAAGATGTATCTCGGAAGATCTTCAGCGCTCACTTTGGTCACTTGGCAGTTATTTTTGTCTGGTTAAGCGGCATGTATTTTCATGGCGCTAAATTCTCCAACTACGAAGCTTGGTTAGCCAACCCCACTGGGATCAAACCCAGTGCTCAGGTGGTTTGGCCGATCGTAGGTCAGGAAATTTTAAATGCCGATGTAGGCGGTGGTTTTCACGGGATTCAGATCACCTCTGGATTCTTCTACATCTGGCGGGCTGCTGGCTTTACCAATAGCTTCCAGCTATACTGCACCGCCATTGGTGGGCTAGTAATGGCAGCTTTGATGCTATTTGCTGGCTGGTTCCACTATCACAAACGCGCTCCCAAACTGGAATGGTTCCAGAATGCGGAGTCGATGCTGAACCACCACCTGTCAGTGTTGCTGGGTTGTGGCTCCTTGGGTTGGGCTGGACACCAAATTCACGTTTCTCTGCCAATCAACAAACTCTTAGATGCTGGGGTAGCTCCGAAAGATATTCCCTTGCCTCATGAGTTCATCCTGAATAAGGATTTGATGACAGAGTTGTATCCTAGCTTCGCCCAAGGTCTGGCTCCATTCTTTACCTTGAACTGGGGAGTTTATTCGGACTTCCTGACCTTCAAAGGTGGACTTAACCCCGTCACAGGTGGCTTGTGGTTGTCTGACTCAGCACATCACCACTTAGCGATCGCAGTTCTGTTCATCATTGCTGGCCATATGTACCGGACAAACTGGGGCATTGGTCACAGCATGAAGGAAATCTATGAAGCGCATAAAGGTCCCTTTACTGGCGAAGGCCATAAAGGTATCTATGAAACCTTCACGACTTCTTGGCATATTGAGCTAGCCTGGAACTTGGCTCTGATGGGTTCTCTGTCCATCATTGTCGCTCAGCATATGTATTCGATGCCTCCCTATCCATACTTGGCGACCGACTATGCTACGCAGTTGTCGATCTTTACTCACCATATGTGGATTGGTGGCTTCTTAATCGTAGGTGGAGCAGCTCACGCCGCCATATTTATGGTGCGGGACTACAATCCGGCTATGCACCAAAACAATGTCCTGGATCGGTTCATTCGTCATCGGGACGCAATTATTTCCCACTTGAACTGGGTATGTATGTTCTTGGGCTTCCATAGCTTTGGCTTGTACGTCCACAACGACACCATGCGTGCTTTTGGTCGTCCCCAAGACACCTTCTCTGATACTGGAATTCAATTACAACCAGTATTCGCTCAGTGGGTACAAAATATCCACACTTTAGCTCCAGGTGGTACCGCGCCTAATGCGTTAGAACCTGCAAGCTATGCCTTCGGCGGCGGTATCGTTGCCGTAGGTGGCAAAGTGGCAATGATGCCAATTGCTTTGGGTACGGCAGACTTCTTGGTACACCATATCCATGCGTTTACCATCCACGTCACCGTGCTGATCCTGCTTAAGGGCGTACTATTCGCCCGTAGCTCTCGTCTGATTCCAGACAAAGCTAACTTAGGCTTCCGTTTCCCCTGCGACGGCCCTGGTCGTGGTGGCACCTGCCAAGTATCTGGTTGGGACCACGTATTCTTGGGACTGTTCTGGATGTATAACTGCATCTCGGTTGTAATCTTCCACTTCAGCTGGAAAATGCAATCAGATGTTTGGGGTACTGTGGCACCCGATGGCACAGTTTCTCACATCACAGGTGGTAACTTTGCTCAAAGCGCGATTACAATCAACGGTTGGTTGCGCGATTTCTTGTGGGCGCAAGCCTCTCAAGTGATTAACTCCTACGGTTCTGCTCTGTCGGCTTACGGCTTACTGTTCTTAGGCGCTCACTTTGTTTGGGCATTCAGCCTAATGTTCCTCTTCAGTGGTCGTGGTTACTGGCAAGAGTTGATCGAATCGATTGTTTGGGCACACAATAAACTGAAAGTGGCTCCTTCGATTCAGCCTCGCGCTCTGAGTATTATTCAGGGCCGTGCGGTAGGGGTAGCTCACTACCTCTTGGGAGGAATTGTCACTACATGGGCATTCTTCCTAGCTCGATCGCTGTCTTTAGGATAAGAAAGAGCGCGGAAAAAGCTTCTGGGTTTTGAGTTACCAAGTTTTGAACTAAACTCAAAATTCAGAATTCAGAACCCAGAAGCTAAGTACGTCGTTGATGATTTAAGCAAGATCCAGCATTCATCAAGGCTTATGGCAACAAAATTCCCCAAATTTAGCCAAGACCTTGCTCAAGACCCGACAACTCGTCGGATTTGGTACGGGATTGCTACGGCTCACGACTTTGAAAGCCATGATGGCATGACGGAGGAAAATCTTTATCAAAAGATCTTCGCCTCCCACTTCGGTCACATCGCGATCATTTTCTTGTGGACTTCCGGTAACCTGTTCCACGTTGCTTGGCAAGGCAACTTTGAACAGTGGATCAAAGATCCGCTAAACGTCCGTCCCATTGCTCACGCGATTTGGGACCCCCAATTCGGTAAACCAGCAGTTGAAGCTTTCACCCAAGCTGGTGCTAACTATCCAGTAGATATTTCCTACTCAGGTGTTTATCACTGGTGGTACACCATCGGGATGCGGACAAACGGCGACCTATACCAAGGTGCGTTGTTCCTGCTGTTACTGTCGGCAATCTTCCTGTTCGCAGGTTGGTTGCACTTACAGCCGAAGTTCCGTCCCAGCTTGTCTTGGTTCAAGAGCGCTGAATCCCGTCTAAACCACCACCTCGCTGGTTTGTTCGGTGTGAGCTCTCTGGCTTGGACTGGTCACTTGGTACACGTTGCGATTCCTGAGTCTCGCGGACAGCACGTAGGTTGGGATAACTTCCTGAGTACCTTGCCTCACCCAGCTGGTCTGCTACCCTTCTTCACCGGAAATTGGGGAGTTTACGCGGCTTCTCCAGATACTGCTGGTCATGTATTTGGTACAGCTGAAGGTTCAGGTACGGCAATTTTGACCTTCTTGGGTGGTTTCCATCCTCAGACTCAATCTCTGTGGTTGACAGATATTGCACACCACCACTTGGCGATCGCAGTTCTGTTTATCGTCGCTGGTCATATGTACCGGACGAACTTCGGGATTGGTCATAGCATCAAGGAAATGATGAATGCCAAGGATTTCTTTGGCATGAAAGTTGAAGGGCCGTTTAATATGCCTCACCAAGGCATTTACGACACCTACAACAACTCCCTGCACTTCCAGTTGGGTTGGCACCTAGCTTGCTTGGGTGTAATTACCTCTCTGGTGGCGCAGCACATGTACTCGTTGCCTCCCTACGCTTTCATGGCGCAGGACTATACAACACAAGCAGCGCTGTACACTCACCACCAATATATTGCTGGTTTCCTCATGGTTGGTGCTTTCGCCCACGGAGCAATCTTCTGGGTGCGGGACTATGACCCTGAGCAAAATAAAGGCAATGTGTTGGATCGGGTGTTGCAACACAAAGAAGCCATCATTTCTCACTTAAGCTGGGTTTCTCTGTTCCTGGGCTTCCACACCCTCGGCTTGTATGTTCACAACGACGTAGTGGTTGCTTTCGGTACTCCTGAGAAGCAAATCCTGATTGAACCTGTATTCGCTCAGTTCATTCAGGCGGCTCACGGTAAACTGCTGTATGGCATGGACACCTTGTTGTCTAACCCAGATAGCATTGCGGCTACCGCTTGGCCTAACCACGGCAACGTTTGGTTACCTGGCTGGTTGGATGCAATTAACTCTGGTACCAACTCTCTGTTCTTAACTATTGGCCCTGGCGACTTCTTGGTTCACCATGCGATCGCTCTCGGCTTGCATACCACCACCTTGATCTTGGTCAAAGGTGCGTTGGATGCACGGGGCTCTAAGCTGATGCCCGACAAGAAAGACTTCGGCTATGCCTTCCCTTGCGATGGCCCTGGTCGTGGTGGTACTTGCGACATCTCTGCTTGGGACTCTTTCTACCTCGCTATGTTCTGGATGCTCAATACCATTGGTTGGGTAACTTTCTACTGGCACTGGAAGCATCTGGGTATATGGCAAGGCAACGTAGCTCAGTTCAATGAGTCTTCTACCTATCTCATGGGCTGGTTCCGTGATTACCTCTGGCTGTACTCGTCTCAGCTGATCAACGGGTACAACCCCTACGGCATGAACAACCTGGCTATTTGGTCTTGGATATTCCTATTCGGACACTTAGTTTGGGCTACTGGCTTCATGTTCTTGATTAGCTGGCGCGGTTACTGGCAAGAGTTGATCGAAACCCTCGTTTGGGCACACGAACGTACTCCTCTGGCGAACTTAGTTCGTTGGAAAGACAAGCCAGTTGCTTTGTCGATCGTTCAAGGTCGTTTGGTTGGTTTAACTCACTTCACTGTGGGCTATATCCTCACCTACGCAGCTTTCGTAATTGCCTCTACTGCTGGTAAGTTCGGTTGATTTAATTAACTGAAATAACCTCGTAGTTAGGTAATTAATAAATCCCCTGCCCTTTGGGTGGGGGATTTTTGGTAGATATTTTGTTAATTTAGCAGGGTGAAACAGCTTGTATGGTAAGGTTGCCAGATGACATCATAACGACGGTGTTAAATTTACCGAAAAAATTGGGTCTAAAGCCCCGTCCTTGCAGGACGGCTTTATTTATGAGAGGATATTTGCGTAGGATTTTTCCATGCAAATGATTGTCCTAGAGTTTAAGGCTAAAGG
>JBAVZX010000064.1:0-3822 GCA_049589015.1 Phormidium sp.
ATATGATGCTTTGAATATATTGCTGGATAAAGCGATCGCACAAGCCGAAGAAGATATTCGTAACAGTCCGCTGACAGCTTATCGGTTAGGAAAAGCTAAATCTATAGCAACACAGGAAAATATTTCAGACTCATAGTTTACAAGTGCGATCGCTATCAATTTATATCAGTCCTTTCCCCTACAATTAAGGTACAAAAAATATAGCATAATAGCTATTGTTCCTTGAGAAATCCTGAAGTGGTAGTAAAAAAACAGACAAAAAATATATTCTCTGCTGTATCTCTCTTTTCAGGTGCAGGAGGTATGGATATAGGAGTAATCCAAGCCGGATTTGATATTCTAGCTTGCATAGAAATAGACCCTTACTGTTGTGAAACTTTGCGTACATCTGTCAATCGAGAACAACGTAAAACTCGCATTATTGAAGATGATATTCGCCAAATCGATCCGGTAAAATTAATGAGAGACTTAGATATAAAATCGGGGGAACTTGATTTACTTTTTGGTGGGCCACCCTGTCAGCCATTTTCTCAAATTGGTAAGCGAAAATGCCTGGAAGACGATCGAGGAATGTTGCTTTTTGAAATGACGCGATTTGCCGATGTATTCCGCCCGAAAGTAATTTTAATTGAGCAAGTTAAAGGATTGCTAAATGCACCCGATCGCAGTGGTAAAATAGGAGGAGTTTTTGAATTACTATTACAACAGTTGCAAAGTCTTGATTACATTACTAATTGGAAAACTATTATTGCTGCTGATTATGGCGTACCCCAAATCCGGGAGAGAGTGTTTATTGTTAGCACCTTAAAACCCAATCAATTCGACTTTCCTCCCCCCACGCATTGTTCTCCAAAACAAGCACTTCCCCTCTTTCCATTGCCTCCTTACATAACAGTTGGTGAAGCTATTGAAGGATTAGGAAAACCAAAAGCCAAAAGCGAAATTATTTCAGAAAATAGTCATGTAGACGTAACTCCTGATGGAGATATACGGCGCATAAATGGCGTACCAGAAGGTTCTTATTTAGCAAAAGAATTGCATCTTCCCCAAAGTCAACGCTGCAATCTGGCGAAGAAAGATACCACAAAATTTCGTCGTTTGTCGCGTACTGAACCTGCCTTAACATTGCGCTGCGGAGAGATATTTTTTCACCCTACAGAAGACCGCTATTTAACACCTCGCGAGTATATGCGACTTCACGGCTACCCCGATGAATACTTGCTCAAAGGGCCAATAAAAAGTCGTTCCGGTAGGGCGAAATATCTCGATCAACACAGACAAATTGCTAACTCTGTACCGCCCCCTGTTGCACATATACTTGCAGAAGAAATTAAGAGGAATTTAGAGTGCCGAAACTCTTTGAAATCTTTGGCTATCCGATAGACGATCGCTCAGAAGAGGCCCAACAAAATCGCATTGCAGCACGCTGTCCTTTCATGGGTTGCGATTGTGATGGTGGCGGTAATCGCTATCTTTCACAAATAGATTTATCTCGCAATGCTGCATTAAAAGAAATGTTTCCCAATCGTGCTAAACTTGCCGCTGGTGTATGTTCTATACAAGTTAAAAACAACTCAGCACCTTGGATTGTTTGTCCTAGAAGGTTGCTTGTATTAGGTCGTGAAAGAGCAGGAGAAAGAACACATCAAATAAACGCAGAAATTGCAACTTTAAGGTTACTTGGATATCATTCTGGTACGCGATTAGGTATTTGGCCTGAAGTTAAATTAAAATTTATTAGTGTAATCAACGAGGTTAAAATGTCCTTTGATTACACTTTTGATTATCTTCTCATGCCAATTTCCTCAGTTAGTCAGTCAGAAATTGAAAGCACAACAAACTTACCTTGGAGTAAATTACAAAAGCTTTTGCAAAATGGTGGTTATACCATTACCAAAAAAGGTAATGAATATTATGTAGAAGATTGTCCAACTGGAGTGCCAAGCATCATAGAAATTATGACTTCTAGCACTTCTGGCGGAGACAAGAAAGCACGAAGTACAATCCCAATGGCATTTGAAGATGTGTTGCTTGGTAGACCCCATAATGCCCCTAGTATTAATTACCGTCAAGTATGGGCAAGGATGGTAAGTCAACTAATTGTTAAGAGTGAAATTGCCCTTAATTGGGGTGGAAAAGCGATTTGGGTTGTGCAGGATTTACTAGTAGATTATATCTGTGCTTCTACTGCTCTAAATATACAGCAATTCCTCTCTAACAATACTTCAGAAGTTAATCTACTAAGTTTTTCATATCAAGAAAATTTTGCCATTCCTACAGGAGTTATAGATCTATCAAAGCCACAATTATTTGCTGGCCCGATGACATCAGATTCGACAAATACTTCTCAAAGAATACCAAGTTTTCAAGATATAATTCGTGCGCCTATTTGTCCTTCTCTCGATCGCCTTTTCCCAGCATTAGCAAAACGAAAACCGATTAATCAAGTAATTGCACCATAAAGCTGTCTTTTGATCTTTATGAAAAACCACAAAATCTATAGAGATAATTATAAAACTCTCGAAATAACGGGCATTTTCGTTGCACTTCATCGCAATTAATCTCCCGTATTAATTCCGGGGTATGTGTTCCTTTAGAAAAGCGTGGCTTGTTGCGATCGATCTCACTCAAAACGCTTGACTCAATTAACGCCTCTGATAGTTTTTCTTGACAACAATCTCTTTCAGAATCATACTCACTAAATGATTCTGGCTGATCAAAAGGAATATTTTTTTGCGTACTCAGCCACCAACGCATACGTTCATATCGTTTGTTACCTCGAAAATCAATATGTTTAGCTATTGAATTATCCCAATCTGCGATAATCCAAGCTTCGAGTTCAGGTGCAGCAAAACCAACAAATTTTTCAATATCAACGCATTCTGGTATCTTGGATATTTCTTGTAATATTCTTTGTTTCTGAATCTCTGGATTGCGACAATCTAAATCATCAAATACTAAAATTAAATCACATTTATTTGCTTCGCATTTCAAAGCATTAGGTAGTTCTTCCTTTATTTGTTCTATCAAACTTTGACCTGTTCTTCCATAACTTATTGCTTTATTAGGTTTAGGGCTAGGTTTTTGACGAACTGGTGTTTTTCTAATAAATTGACATCCAGGAAAATTCTTGTTCAAAAATTGACTTAATCCTCTAACTTCAGCTTCACCACCTCCAGCAAAAACCCATACTACCACGGCCATCCTCCCACAGTGGGATCGCCAACACGGTACAAATCACCTAATTGCCATCCCTGATCAAGCTTTTCATTTAGCATTTCCCTGGAAAGATGTTTTATAGAAAAATGGGTTTGATTTTCGGAACAAAAACATAGAACATTTTCTAAAGAATATGTAAAATGATCCAACAAATCAGGACTATGAGTAGTGATAATTATCTGAGTTTTTGTACCAGCTTTCTTAATCCATTCAGCCAAAATCGGCATCCAAGCAACGTGCAAACCTAATTCCGGTTCATCTATCACTAATAAGGAAGGCAAAAGCGGAGAATGTAATATAGTTGCCCAACACAACATTCTGACAGTTCCATCAGACATTTCATCTAAATAAAACGGTTCATTAATCCCTTCAAAATACCATTCTACCGTCAGAGATAACCGCCCAGAACGTATAGGTCTAACGCGACGAGTTTTTGGTAAAATCGACTTCATCGCTAAATAAATACTTTCCTCAAAGTCAATATTTTTGTTAATTAAATTCTCTAAAACTAACGCTAAGTTATCTCCCGATGGTGATAAGTAAATGTCACTTAAGCCAATTTTAGGTTCTGCTGTTCTAATTAAATTTAAATCCATATTATTA
>JBAVZX010000065.1:0-2173 GCA_049589015.1 Phormidium sp.
GGTACGGGTCGTGAGCAAAGCATTCGGATTACTAATACTGGTGGTTTGACGGCTGCTGAAGTGGAACGGATGCGGCAAGAAGCGGAAATATTTGCCGAGGAAGACCGGAGACGCAAACAGTTAATCGAAATGAAGAATCAGGCTGATAGCTTGTTCTATAGCTATGAATCGACAATGAAAGATAATAGTCAATTCGTTAGCGAAGAAATGCAAGCCTACGCTCAAGAAAGAGCCGCAGAATTAAGAGGAGCGATCGCTGATTCTTACATCTCTTTAGAAGAAATGAAACAATTAGTAGATAGTTTCCAACAAATGCTCTTTGAAATTGGTGCGGCGGTATATCAGCAAGCGAACGTTGGTCAAACTGATTTTGTAGACTCCTACTCGCCTGGAGATCCGGAGCCTGTAGATGATGCAACAACCATAGCAAGTGAGGACGAAGACTTCGATTTCAATTTTGAAGATGAAAATACGGTGAGTGCAGATTACGAAGCCGTAGACTAAATTTGGGGCTACCAACCCAAGCCAGGACAGGGGAATTTTCGATTTTCGATTTTCTTTATATATCCTGGAATTATTGGGAAAGGAAGCAAGGAAAAGGGAAAAATCCAATACGTGCTAGCGCAGGCTAACGCGAACAAAAATCTAAAATCTAAAATCGAAAAACTACCAGTCCTCTATGGCCACCGATTACTATGAAACTCTAGGCGTTGCTCGCAACGCCGATCAAGAAGAAATCAAGCGAGCCTACCGCCGTCTGGCTCGTAAGTACCACCCAGATGTCAACAAAGAACCTGGGGCGGAAGACCGCTTTAAAGAAATTAATCGAGCTTATGAAGTGCTTTCCGAACCAGAAATGCGTGCGCGTTACGATCGCTTTGGTCACGCTGGAGTGGAAGGCGCAGCAGCGCAAGGCTTTCAAGACTTAGGCGATATGGGCGGTTTTGCCGATATTTTTGAAAGTTTCTTCAGCGGGTTCGCGGGCTCTGGCGGTGTAGGAGGCGGAACTCGCACTGGGCGACGACCCGCAGGCCCCACTAGAGGCGACGACCTCCGATTAGATTTAAAATTAGACTTCCGGGAAGCTGTGTTTGGCGGTGAGAAGGAAATTCGCATTTCTCACCTAGAAACTTGTGAAGTTTGTAGCGGTACAGGTGCTAAACCAGGGACTCGACCGAGGACTTGTGCTACCTGTACAGGTTCCGGTCAAGTGCGGCGAGTCACACGCACCCCTTTTGGCAGCTTTACTCAAGTTTCTGTCTGTCCTACCTGCAACGGCAGCGGTCAGGTGATTGAAGATAAGTGTGAAAGCTGCGATGGTCGGGGTCAAAAGCAAATTACTAAAAAGCTGAAAATTACCATTCCTGCTGGTGTGGATGACGGCACCCGCCTGAGAGTTGCTTCTGAGGGCGATAGCGGTCAACGAGGTGGCCCTCCCGGTGACTTGTATGTATACTTATTTGTCAACGAAGATGCGGAATTTAAGCGGGAAGGAATCAATATCCTGTCGCAGATTGAAATTAGTTACTTACAGGCAATTTTGGGAGGTCGTCTAGAAATCAATACCGTGGATGGTCCGCAAGAGTTGATGATTCCCCCAGGCACTCAGCCAAATACAGTTCTAAAATTGGAAAATCGCGGTGTACCTAAGTTAGGCAACCCAGTGAGTCGGGGGGATCATCTGATTACTGTGGATATTGAAATTCCGAATCGGATTACTCCTGAAGAACGGGAATTGTTGGAAAAGTTGGCTAAAATTAGGGGCGAACGCACTGGTAAAGGCGGTATAGAAGGATTCTTTGGCAATATTTTCCACAAGTAATGACTAACTCTGACTTCGGCGCGATCGCTCGGTCGAACGCCCTATCTACCCCGGATGCCCAGCTAGACCTGCGAGGCACTCCTTGTCCGATAAATTTTGTCCGCACGAAACTGCGCTTGGAGCAAATGGCTCCCGGTTCTCTGTTGGAAGTATGGTTAGATCCCGGTGAACCGATCGAGCAGGTTCCTGATAGCCTGACGATGGAAGGTTATCCCATTGAATTAATTGAAGACCGGACTGGTTTTTTTGCCATTTTAGTCCGGCGACCTGCAAGTTGAGCGTGAGTGCGATCGATGAAAATAACGCAGTTTCTCCTCTGTGGGGAACTGTGCTAGCTGTGCAGGCGAATTT
>JBAVZX010000066.1:0-3841 GCA_049589015.1 Phormidium sp.
TCAGTAACCAACGCTAAAGTTGCATAAGCAATTTCCGCTTCTCTGGCTAATTTCGCCTCTGGTAAATTAGTCATTCCGATTACAGTTGCACCCCAACTGCGGTAAAGATTAGACTCTGCCTTAGTAGAAAAAGCAGGCCCTTCCATACAAACGTAAGTACCGCTGCGATGCAAACTTACATTATCCAAATTTAAACTAGCAACTGCATCTGCCAAAACATTAGCTAATTGTTTACAAACCGGATCGCCAAATGCAATATGAGCTACAATTCCCTCACCAAAAAAGGTGGATACTCTATTCTTGGTGCGATCGATAAACTGATCCGGCACCACCATGTCTAGAGGTTTAGCTTCCTCCTTGAGAGAACCAACAGCTGACGCGGAGATTAAATATTCAACGCCCAGCTGCTTCATTGCGTAAATGTTGGCACGGAACGGCAACTCAGACGGTAAAAGGGTATGATTCCGACCATGACGAGCTAAAAAAGCCACCTTAGTTCCAGCCAAAGAGCCTACAATTAAAGCATCAGAGGGCGATCCAAAAGGAGTATCAACTTGCACCTCTTCCACATCTTTGAGGGCTTCCATCTTGTAAAGACCACTACCACCGATAATCCCAATTTTCGCCTGAGTCATAAAATTTGTCTTGTTGCGCGTTAAACTCCAGCATTTTACCTGCCAATAGGAACTTAAGGAAAGTTTAGTGAGCGATCGCTATTCCGCTTCTGTAAATAAAATGTAACAATAGAGTTGTGAGCATTACCATTCGTTTGGGAATACTTACTTTGGTTGAATAAAGTAAAAATTAATTAAATTAATGATCAGACAAATTGAAACCAACCCAAAAGTCTCGGTTGACACGATCTTGGAAAGAATCTTTGCTCTTCGCCAGATTAGTCGTACTGATCAACATACTCTAATGGCAGCACTGCTATCCAAAGATTCCCTGAGCGAAAAAGATCAGCGCCAAATCAATCAAGTGTACGAAGCAATCCAAAAGGGATTTATCAGAATCGTAGATTGAACAAATTAGAAGAAAGGCAGAAGGGGGAAAGTTTTGACTTTGTAGGGTCAGGTTGAGCAGATAAGTCTGTAATACTAGCAGAAGAATTAAAACAAAACCCGCCCTTATTTTGTAGGGTTTGATTGTTTCCCCATCTCCCTATCTCTTCTTCCCAGCCTCAGTCTCAACCAAGAAATATTTTACCTAATTTATCGCGTTGATTTACTAAGTAAATACTTACCAAAGTTAGGCTAACTCCCAACCATTGATGAGGTTGTAGCATTTCGGAAAGAAAAAGATTGCCGAATAACAATGCAAATACTGGAGTGAGAAAAGTCAGAGAACTCAGACTAGTTAAACTGCCACGAGAAGCAAAGTAAAAGAATAAACCGTAAGCGATCGCACTACCAAAAATCGTCGCATAACTTAAAGCCATCCAGCTAGACAAATCTAACCTTTGCCACTGCTGAGTTTCCAGAGTAGCCGAAAGTCCAAACAAAGGCAACCCACCTAAAATCAAATGCCAACCTGTCGCTACCACCGGATCAACATGGCGACTGACAAACCGAGAAATTACCGTTCCCGCTGCCATAGACAGCGCCGCTAACAGCATTAACCATAGTCCATGATCGAACAAATTGACAATTACAGCTTTCACATCACTAAATTCTCCAGGGATATTAGCCAGCATCCCTAATCCCAAATTTTCCCTGACCGGATGTAACAGCGCCACAATCCATTCATCCGGTAAACCAATTAAACTAATCCCAAAAACCCCAATCCCTAACCCTAACCATCCCCACAAACCAATCTTTTCTCCAAACAGCAACAGAGATAAAACCGCCACCGCTAAAGGTTGAGAATCAATCATCACCGAACCTAAACCCGCATCAGTGCGAACTAATCCTTGCGCCAAAAAGCCTTGAAATAACGCTGCATCCACCAAACCAAACAAAGCAATCCACAACCAAGCTAACAAAGTGCGGGGTTGGGATCTGCCAGTGAGCATACAAAAAAGTAACACAAACACCCCAGCTGGCAGCAAGCGCACTCCTGCCACAAAAAAAGGTGTCGTCTGTGGCATCACACCCTTCATCGCCACCATTGCTGTTCCCCAAAGGAAAAAAGGCGCAATCAGTAGCACAGAAGCAAACGGAAATTTAAATCGAAATCGGGTGGTTTCTCCCTCCAAAGCGGTTTCGGGATTAGCCGTCACCGTTGGAGATGCTACATTAAAGTCTTTCTCTAAATCAATTTGCGTCTCTTTTAAATTCATTTCTGGATTGGGAGAGTTGTTTATTTTTATAAATATCTTGATTGTACTCAATTATGTATTTATGTTAAGCAGATGACAAAGGAGCAAAAAAAATTAACTACCTGCTTCTACTTCCCTGACTCCACCTCCCTACCTCCCCAATCCCCTGGTTTCTGCTTAGACTGAAGATAAGAAGTGTCTATCATTACCACTAAATTCTTAATAGCTCATGATTTGGCCGTTTAAGCCTAAGTTTCGTAAACAAATAGCACGCATTGAAGTTTCCGGTGCGATCGCAGGTGCGACTCGCCAAAGAGTACTCGCAGCCCTGAAAGTTGTAGAAGAGAGGCGTTTTCCTGCCTTGCTGCTGCGAATTGATAGTCCTGGTGGTACAGTGGGAGATTCCCAAGAAATTTACAGCGCCCTGAAGCGGTTGCAAGAAAAAGTCAAAATAGTCGCCAGTTTTGGCAATATTTCCGCCTCTGGTGGCGTTTATATCGGCATGGGTGCCCCGTATATCATGGCTAACCCAGCCACAATTACTGGTAGCATAGGCGTAATTTTGCGAGGAAACAACCTAGAACGCCTGTTGGATAAAATCGGTGTTTCCTTCAAAGTGATTAAATCTGGGCCTTATAAAGATATTTTGTCCTTCGATCGCGAATTGACGGAACCAGAACAAAATATTTTGCAAGAATTGATTGATACAACTTACCAACAATTCGTGCAAACTGTTGCTGAGGCAAGGCAATTAGCAGTAGACTCAGTAAAGACTTTTGCGGATGGTCGGATTTTTACCGGACAACAAGCTGTAGAATTAGGCATTGTTGACCGATTGGGAACCGAAGAAGATGCCCGTCGTTGGGCAGCAGAATTGGCAGGGCTTGACCCAGAAAAAACTCGCTGCTACAACTTTGAAGAAAGCAAACCGTTGTTAAGCCGTTTAATTTCTGGGGATAAACAGGAAAGCACTGCTTTATCAGCAGGGCTAAATTGGTTAGAATTTGAGCTAAAGACGAGTGGCTTACCTTTGTGGCTGTATAAACCATAAACTTAAACAATTTGGTACTTTGTAGGTTCAATCTCAGGTTTTGTTAATATTGCTGACGGCACTGCTGACTTTTCGGCAGTGCTTCAGTCATGATTGGAAAAATAAGCGATCGGATCAAAAGCGATCGCCAACTTTAAAAAAAATTGTTTGTCTATTTAGTTTGTATCGATAATCAGGAGGATTTTTGCGTGGAGTGGCGAGTTAAGGCAATTCGTGGGGCGACAACTGTCACCGAAAATACCGTGACAGCAATTAGTGAAGCAGTAACAGAACTATTGGACGAACTAGAAACGCATAATAATTTTGACCCTGACGATATTATTAGTGCCATTTTCTCCGCTACACGCGATCTAGATGCTATTTTCCCAGCTGCGATCGCCCGTCAACGCCCCCACTGGGAAAACGTCCCCCTACTAGATGTCCAACAAATGCACGTCGAAGGAGGACTACAACGCTGCATCCGCTTCCTAATTCACGTCAACGTTCCCCATCCCGTAGAAATTTACCATCCCTATCTACGTCAAGCCAAAAGC
>JBAVZX010000067.1:0-2524 GCA_049589015.1 Phormidium sp.
TCCAGCTGCGATCGCATGATGCCACCGAAAATCATGTAAAGTATAACTAGCTTCTGGTAACTCCTCTAAAACTTCTCCCGGCACCTGATAAACCGCTCCCGGTTCCGAACCAGAACTACTAGCATCAATAATAATTAAAGATGTGCTACCCCTGGCTTGAAACATCACATCTATCCCACCAGTACCGCAGTCAAAAACTCGCACATTTTCTTGGGGATTTTCTGCCAAGTGAAGTTGCAAGCGTTGGGCGACTATTACACCTACACCATCATCGCATCGATTTAAATTACCACAGCCAATGATTGTGAGCATGGAAGCGATCGTAAAACAATAGACTTCAATCTAGGATTTTTTTTACCACAGATATCCACAGATAAACACAGATGAACACAGATGTAGACGTAACTTTTTTGTATTTTATAAGATGAGTTTAGTCAGGAATTTAGGAATTTTGCAAGAGGTTTCATAAATTCATTCAAAGCCTAAGTAAAATCCCATTCTCCCATCAAAAATCTGCATCTACATCTGCGTTTATCCGCGTTCATCTGCTTTCATCTGCGGTTAAAAAAAATCCCTAAAAAAGCAGATTTTGCCAAAATAATCTTAGCCAAAATCTGCCCTTGATTTTAAGATCAAGCTGTTCTAAATCTTGCCAATTCCTCCCCTGTTTTAGCATCATGGGCATGAACAGTACAAACTAAGCAAGAGTCGAACGATCGCGCAACGTGACCAACTTCGATCGGATCGGTAGAATCAGCAATAGGTGTACCAATTAAAGCTGATTCAATTGGCCCTAATTTACCTTCACCATCGCGAGGGCCAACATTCCAAGTCGTCGGTGCAATGATCTGGTAATTCTTAATCTTACCTTTTTCCACTTCTATCCAGTGACAGAGCGCACCCCTAGCAGCTTCCGTTGCTCCCCAGCCCCGACCATCTTTTTCTTTTGGTTTAATGTAGAAAGGCTCATTTAAGCGGAACTCTCGCAAACAGCGTTCCGCTTGCCGATAAAGCTTGACAGATTCGTGCATTCGTGCTATCTGCCGGAGATGAATACTAGCACCACCCATTTTCTTGAAACAATCGAGAATCAACCCATCGTAGTGCTGCCAGTCTTCTCCATGCTTGCCACCCGCTACCAGTTGCCGTGCTAATGGCCCTGCTTCTAAGCGTCCAAGTTCTAGATGACGCACTGCACTAGACCAGGAATAACTGTTATCAAAATCTTGGGAGTTATTCTCAGTTGGTTTGGTGGTGCGATCGAACGGGTGAACATCTTTATTGCCTTCATCATACCAAGAGTGAGTGGTATTCTCACGGGCAAAGCTGTGATCCATCAGCGAGTGAGTATCGCTAAAGCTGTCATACACCCCACCCTTCATAATCACAGCGGCATTTCTGCCCTCAATGGTCGGTTTTTGATACCTATCTTCGTGAGGGAGATAGCCCCAAGTGATGTATTTTCCGACACCAGCCCCGTACTTATCCAACCCAATATCTAAACCCATTCGCCAGTAAAAACCTAAATCAGAATTAGCGTGTTTTGGGTCTTCATCCAACCATGCCATAAAATCATCGTAAGTTTGAATTTGTTCGTAGCGTTCTAACGAACAACCTAACCAGGCAGGTTCTAACCAATTGGTGCGAAAATATTCTAAAATTGACCAAGCACGGGTGACATCAGTTAAGGTAGGGGCACACATTACACCACCTGGCACCATATAACTAGAATGAGGCCATTGTCCACCTAATAAAGCATAAATTTCTACAGGTTTGGCGGAAATAGTTACTCCTAATTCGTAGGACTTACCTGTAAAAGGAGCAAACCTGCGACAAGCTTCTTCGTAAAATGAACTATGTTGGTAGTTTTTATGGGTTAGATCGATCGCAAATAACCCGTAAAAATAGCGGGGAATACTTTGAATTGTTTCGGCTAATTGCCCTAAGTTTCTCGCTAAAATAGCGTTGCGCGGTACTTCTGTTTCCCAGGCGGTGTCTAATGCCCAAGCCGCAGAACTAAGATGAGAAGCACCACAAATTCCGCAAGCGCGAGGAGTTACTATTAATCCGGCTTGGGGATCTTTGCCTCGTAAAATAATCTCAAAACCGCGAAATAGTTCGGCGTGAGTCCAGGCGTTTGTGACGTATCCATCTTCTATTTCTACTCTTACATCTAGGTCGCCTTCTACTCTTCCGACTGGGGAAATGTCTAAGGTTTGAACTGGCATTTTATATTTTCTCCTCTCTCTTATTTTTTAGTTATTTGTCATTGGTCATTTTTTTAGAACGCAGATGTTCTTGAGGATTTTTTGTGGGGTGCAAAAGTTTTGTTTTTTACCACAGATGTCCACAGATGAACACAGATGAACACAGATGTTTTTCAAATGACAAATGACAAGTGACTAAACTGTGAAAATGTCTTCTTCTGCCCAGTCGGGGGTTGCATCTTTTGCTACAACGGTGAATAGGGCATAATCTTTTTTGTTGACTCCGGTGGGCAGTTCTTTGGGTACGCCCATTACGG
>JBAVZX010000068.1:0-2987 GCA_049589015.1 Phormidium sp.
GCGTAACAGCATACTAAAATTTACTTTAGTAATAAAACCAGGGAAAATGAAGTTTTAAAGTGTGGTATTAGACAGGATTTTTTCCGATGTTTTCTCTTCACTTTCAGGTAAGGGAGTACGTAAGCAAAGATAGGCAAGGGGACCAAATAGAGGAATGAGAGAAACTGCCCAAAAAATAGCGGTGTTGTTCATGTTTCGCCTTGCCATATCATCTCCCAAAAGTGCGGGAAATAACAAACAAAGCAGACAAAAATCTAAACTCATTACATGAATAAAACGGCTAGTTTGCCATTGTTGGATGAAGTTTTCCCAGTCTCCGGCAATTAAACCGAAAGCTACTAAAGCTAGACTAATTAAAGTTAGAAAAATTGCTGTCCAGCGAGAATCTAGTAGTTTGAGAAACTTATTTTTGCTGCCAGTAAATTCTGGGTTTGGTTCTCGTAAAGCTAAATAAGGTAACAGAGAAAATGCACCCACGCCAAAGGAAGCAGCTGCAAAAGGCCAAGCTTTTACTTTTTGTCCTCTGCCATCAAAAAAGAGTAGACAACTGTAAATCATTGGCCAAACACCCATTATATTAAACAGTGCCACAATTAAAGGATTAATTCCGGCAATTTGACCAGTAGAGAGATTTTTAATTAACTCAAAAGTGTTAGGTTGTTCGGGTGGGGCTAAGAGAAAAGCATAACTACCAACTCCTAACCAAAGTAACCAAAAACTAATTTTTCTAATCACAATTCCTCTTCTTTTTTTCTCTGCGTCCTCTGCGTCCTCTGCGCTTTGTAAAAAGATTAACTCAATGCTTCTGATAAATAATCTGCTGTTGCTTCAACTACTGCGATCGCATTTTCATAAAGCATTCTCGTTGGCCCTAAAACACCCACACTTCCTACCGGAACCGTACCATGACAATAATTAGCAGAAATTAGCGTACAAGTCCGAATTGGTTCTAAAGGATTTTCCGATCCAATTCTCACAGTTACCCGCTTTCCTGTAGTTTCTGATTCCTTAGTTTCAAAAATTAAAGGCCAAAGTTGGTCTTGTTCTGCTTCCAACAAATGTAATAACATTTTTACTTGTTGTAATTCGGAAAATTCGGGTTGGCGCAACATTTCTGATACACCACGAATTAAAATTTGGCTAACAGCTGGTGGTTTAGTCCGTCGTTTTACTTCGGTGAATAAATCGCGCAAAAAATCAGCATATTGTTGAAATTGCTGATCTAATTGTGTCCAGTCTAATGTTGCTAATTCGGCAAGCGATCGGCCCCTAATTTGCGAATTCAAAAAATTAGACAGAATCTGCAATTCGCGATCGATTACCTCTGCATCTGATTGATAATTTTCTGTTTGGGGTAACTCCATTAACACCGACTGAGTTTCATAACTATCCGTCACCACAATTAACATTACCCTTCCGGGATCTACCTGTACTAATTGCAAATGTCGGACTTGATTTGTGCGAGATTGGGGTAATGTAATCAGAGTAATATAACCACTGAGAGTCGCCAGAATTTGCGCTGCACCCTGTAGCAAAGCTTCAAAACTCCAATCATCCCGATTCAATTTATCTTGCAACACTTGTTCTACTTGACGCGCCACAGCTTCATCAGGCGTAATCAATTGATCCACATAAATTCTATAACCAGAATCAGAAGGAACTCTTCCCGCCGAAGTATGAGGTTGATAGAGTAATCCTACTTTTTCTAAAACACCCATCGCATTACGGATTGTCGCTGGGCTAACACTGAGATTATACTCGTCTACTAAAGCTTTTGATCCTACTGGTTCTGCCGTCGCTATGTAATGACGAACTGTTGCCCAAAGGATATGCTGTTGTCGGTTAGTTAAATGGATTGGCATAGATTATTTGAGCAAAATAGCAATTTATTTTGAATTAGAAAAAACATCGGTCATTTAAGCCATATTGTACCGATCATTGGTAACAAGATGATCGGAAATTGCCTCCTCTTGACTATAGAGTTAGGCTGTAATGGCAGGCTTGTTTATTTTTGCAGATGTTTATAAAAGCAATTGTATTTAATATAACTCGAATTCAAGTTAAGTGTAGTTTTTTTAGCTGCCAGTATTTCTCACTTAGCAACCCGGTTTCTGCGGAGACTTTTAACGGAAACCGGGTTTTTAAGTTTTTTAGTTACTATCTATAATCAGGAAATAAAATTTTTAATATCGCGGTACATGGCGATCGACTACCATTGAATAAGCATCAATCCCACCCACAATATTTTTTACATTAGTAAAACCTTGACTAATTAACCATTGGCACATTTGAGCCGAACGAACTCCATGATGACAAAGAACCAGAGTTTCTGCATCAGGATCGAGATGCTTTTGAATATCTCTGGACCATGAGTCAAATTTGCTTAAGGGGAAGTTTTGAAATCCTGCTAAGTTAGCGATCGCTATTTCCTCCTGTTCTCGCACATCCACCAGTTGTAATCCCTCTGGAACATCTGCCAAATAATTAGCTAATTCTTGGACACTAATTTGTGGGAGAGACTGATTAGAGAATTGTGCTGACATTCTGACACCTCAAGTTTTGATATTAAGCTGATTTTTTTGGCTTTTACACTCAGATTAACACAGATTTGACTTTAAATTATATCCAAGTGTTTAACCAGATCCGAAGTTGATATTGCTGCGATGACAGGGGTAATCCTAAATAGATAGGTAGCCAAAAGACAAAAGCAGCCAAAACTAGAAAAATAGCAGTCACACCCGTAATTTTCAGGCGAGTCTGGTAACTTTGCAACCAGCGATCGACCAACCACGCCAAACCTAAAAAACCAAACACCGACGCACTCATATAAAGATAAATAAAAGTACAGCGTGTCACTTTTATCCAAGGTAAAAAATGCGCCGCCCAATTAATTACCACATAAGCAACCAACCACAATTCCTTACTTTGAGGAAAATAATCATAATGATTAATTAGCGGATTTCTTTGCTTATTAACAGTATGCTTTA
>JBAVZX010000069.1:0-3338 GCA_049589015.1 Phormidium sp.
TAGAGACGTTGTATACAACGTCTCTACATTTTTAGGCTTTTAGTATCTCATCATCTACAGAAAAATCAATTTCAGATTTATCTCTTCCAGAGGCGAGAAAGTCATTTTCAAATGAATCTTTTAAACCAGCAACTAAATCATATTCTGGTTTCCAATCCAATTCAGAGATGGCTTTATTAATTGAGGCGAAAAAGTGTTGTGTTCGTAATGGAAAACTTTTCCGTTTGCCAAAGTCGAATTTTTTCGGGTCGTAATGAACAATTTTTAAATCATCGGGTGATTTTCCAGCAGCAATTGCACAAGCACGGGCTAATCCATCAAAGGTAACGTAACGTTCACCGGAGATATTATACACTTGTCCGATCGCTTTTTCATTCCCTAAAACTGCTGCCATTGCTTTAGCTAAATCACCGCAATGTCCGAGTTGAGTAATGTGTAATCCGTTACCGGGAATGGGGATAGGTCGATCGCGCACGATGCGATCGAAAAACCATGCTTCCACATCATTATAATTCTGAGGGCCATAAATATAAGTGGGACGAATTGAGGTAAAAGGTAATCCTTTTTCTTGCAGATAAGCTTCAGTTTCAAACTTTCCTTTGTGGCGACTTTTCGGATCGATCGCATCCCCTTCAATATGAGGTAATTGATCGGTTTTTAGATAAACTCCCGCCGAACTCATATAGACAAAATGTTTAACTTTGCCGTGAAAAATATCAGCTAAAACTTGCGTATCGCTAAGTTCGCGCCCGTTGTTGTCAAAGATGGCATCAAAGTGTTCATTAGCTAACTTTTCTCTGATTCTGTCAGCGTCAGTGCGATCGCCATGAATTTGCTGTAAACCTTCAACTGGTGCAGGCTTTTTGCCCCGATTAAATAATATAACTTCGTGACCTTGTTCCACCAAAATTTTTGTTAAATAAACCCCGATAAACCGAGTTCCGCCCATGATTAAGATTCGCATTTTTTCCTGATTCCCAACTATCACCTATCTGATTTTACTTCTGATTGACACGGTTGGACAATTTGTTTAAAAAGCTGTATTGTGGTTTATAGATATGGATCAATCTTGCCAAGAGCAACTGATGGCTGAAGCAAGAGGAAAACCAATTTTAATTGAAACTGATTTACTTGAATGATATCATTCAGCCCTTTAACTGCACATCCAATCATTACTGTCATATTTTCTAAGAAAGAGGTGAAAAATCAACATGAAAATCAATACGTCACTACATACACAAGTGTTATCAGAAAAGGCTGGCAAACAAATAATTAATATTGATCGCATTAATATTTTAGATCTGGATCAGCAAGAAATTATTCAACTTTTCAAAGCAGAGGGGCTATTATTGTTCCGAGGATTTGAAACAAATGTTGAAATTTTTACCAAGTTTAGCAACATATTTAGCACCAATTTCATGGATTATACGGGAGGAGTATTTAATCGCAAGATTATTAATAACGATCCGACTGTATTAACAGTCAACGATTTTCAAACTGAGATTAAACTGCATGGAGAAATGTATTATCAGCAAAATATCCCATTGATGCTTTGGTTTTTCTGCGCTCATCCAGCCTTACAAGATGGGGAAACAATTGTTTGTGATGGTCAACTTTTTTATAATGAAATGAGCAATTCTCTCAAGAATCTGTTTAGCAAAAAAAAGTTAAAATATAATGGTCATTTAAATCAAGATGAGTGGAAAAAAAGATATAAAACTGATGATTTAAGCGTAATTAAGCAGATTTGTGAAAGTAACAAAATTAATATCCAAGTGAATGAAAATGAATCAATAGATTTACATTATACTTGCCCAGCAATCCATCTAAGTAAATATGGTAATCATCCAGTTTTCATCAATAGCTTGTTGCCAACAAAAAGTTTATATCCCAAAGCTGTTTGCTTTGATGATGATTCAGAAATTACCGATGATATAATCTCTGAACTTAGTGAAATTGCTGCAAAAACAACGGTAGATATCCGCTGGCAAAAAGGGGATATTTTAATGGTTGATAATACCAGAATTATGCACGGTAGGAGAGCTTTTGCGGATGATCAGCGTGATATATATTTACGTTTATGTTCCCCATCATTTTGATTGTTCAAGGGTTTTTCTAAAATTACTTTAGTTGTTTTACAACCTTAGTTGAGTAACGGCAATTTTACCAGAGAAGCAGACATCGACATCGGTGTTAGGAGTGCGATCGCGATCGGCATACTTCCCATGATAATAAAAATCATCATTTTCAATCCGATAATTAACAGGCAAACGACCTTTACAAGGCTGACAAAATACAACTTCGGGGTCAGTTTCTCCCGGTAATAAATGCGGTAAATTCACATTCCAAAAACTGCCAGGTTCCAAAGGGCGATCGAACAAATCAGCTAATACATTCGCCGTCCATCTCGCCGCAGTATCCCAATCAACATTTAGCTTACCTTTGCGATAGTGAGAAACCGCAATTCCCGGAATTCCAAGTATTGCTGCTTCCCGAACAGCGGCGACAGTTCCCGAAATATAAACATCAACCCCTAAATTGCCCCCAGCATTAATCCCAGAAAGCACCCATTTAGGATTAGGAAAAAGGTGACTTAAAGCAATTCTTGTACAGTCAGCAGGAGTGCCACCAATCGCAAATTCTGTTTCAGAACGACGCACAACATTTATCGGTTGAGTGGTAGTAACTTGATGCCCACAACCTGATAAATGGTCTTTTGGGGCAACAATTATCCCTTTGCCATTCACTGCTTTTTGTAATGCTTGAATGCCAGGTGCATCGATGCCATCGTCGTTGGTTAAAATTATGGTCATTTATGTTAAGAGAGTAGAAACAGATATCTTGCAGAATTATCATTAAACCTGACAAAACGCAAGGTATAAAAATCCGTTGCTAGTATTCATCCGCTGATAAAATCAGAGTACCGACCAATTAGAATCAACTAATGGAAGTACAGCCAAGGGAAATTCAACGTTACGTTACTCCAGATGGGAGAGTTCCTTTGTGCTTATCCTCTGTGGGGGAGATAAAAGCACTCAAGAGCAAGATATTAGCAAAGCTAAGGAGTATTGGAGAGATTATGAAAAACGTAAAGACCCCAGCGAGTGATAGCTATTACGACTACTTAATTTCATCTCTAAAAGATCCTGAAGAATCGGCAATGTATATCGAGGTAACATTGGAAGAAGGAGATTCCAAATTATTAAATTTGGCAATTGGGAATGTAGTTGCAGCACATCAGAAGATGAACAATTTATC
The DNA here is from genome assembly GCA_049589015.1 of Phormidium sp. Classification (GTDB taxonomy): domain Bacteria; phylum Cyanobacteriota; class Cyanobacteriia; order Cyanobacteriales; family Aerosakkonemataceae; genus Floridanema. Next base: position 3,259 of record JBAVZX010000069.1, read on the forward strand.
GGAAGAAGCTAAACTGCACTATCAGAACCTCAGCCAGATGCTATTAAACCATGAAAATTCGGAAATTTATACTTTGGTAG
>JBAVZX010000070.1:0-3295 GCA_049589015.1 Phormidium sp.
TATCTAGCCACTAAGTCGCTAGGACGTTTGATTACTTCCTGAAGCTTGTTAGCAATTTGTTGTAGACATTCATCACCTGCTAGATGTCCATAAGTGTCGTTATAAAGTTTAAAGTAATCTACATCGCAAAAAATCAATGAAAGAGGAGATCTGTCTCGTCTAAGTCTCAGCCATTCTTGTTGTAAATGTTCGTCGAAGTGGCGACGATTTGCTACTTGAGTTAATCCATCTATATTGGCAAGTTTTTGTAATTCTTGGTTGGCAATTTTTAATTGGCGATAAAGTTCGGCTTGTTGAATGGCGATCGCCACTTGTGTAGCTAATTCCTTTAATAAATTGATTTCTAACTCTTGCCATTTTCTGGGACTAGAACAATGATAAGCAACTAATAATCCCCACAATTCGTTTCCTTTTAAAATCGGCACTACTAAGCTAGCTCTGACTTGAAATTTTGCTAATAAATCAACATGACATTGGTTTAAGCCTGCGGTATAAATATCTGCTATTGCCTGAATTCGACCATTTCTATAAGGTTCTCCACAGGTTTGGACAAAGTAGGTATCTTGAATGTTTGTTCCTAGCGCTGGTGTCCATCCTGGGGCGACAGATTCAACAACAATAGTACCGCTCCAATCAGGTTCAAAACGATAAATCAGTACTCGGTCAGTCTTGAGAAATTCTCGCACTTGAGCGACAGTTGTATTAAGAATTTCTGTTGAGTCAAGGGATTGACGAATATTTTGCGCGATCGCTGTAATCATCCGCTCTCGCTCAGTTTGCTGTTTTAAAGCCGTTTCCGTCTCTCTTAATGCTGTCTCTACCTGCTTACGTTCTTCTATCTCTGCTTGTAGCAATTGATATGCACGCTGGTATTTGGCTGCATTACGGTGATGTAACCAGGCTACTAAAAAACTACTCAGGAGAAGTATTACAAACATTATCACTAGTATGAGGCTGAGGCAGGACATAATTGCTAGCTGTCGAAAGTATCTTCTGTTTTATAAAAAGGGATCTTTAATGTTATAACTGCCACATTTACAACTCTATTAAACTATATTTTTCCCAAATTTTAATCATCAAAACCTTACTTTATCTAAATTTTAAATAAATTACCGTACATATTGATAGGTTATTAAAGTTATGATTAATACTTTAAGTATTACTACTGTGATTTACCAAGAATCACTGAGAAGAATAGAAAACTTGATCTAAGTCAAAGATCTAATTGCGAGTTTTTGCCAAAATGAAGTTAAGATTGAGCGAGAAGGTAGCAAAGATGACTCAGACAACCATCAATTTACAAACTGCGTCGGGACATCAGGTGTTAGCGGCAGCAGGTAAGAAAATTTTACGTCCGGGAGGAAAGTCGGCGACAGAACAACTATTTAAATTGGCGAATTTTCAGCCTGAAGAGACTGTTTTGGAATTAGCTTCTAGTTTTGGATATAGCGCGATCGCACTTGCCCAACGTTTTGGTGTCAAAGTAGTAGGTGTGGAAAAAAATCCCGCTAGTGTAGCCCGTGCGCGTGCTAATATTCAAGCTGCTGGTTTAGCAGATAAAATCACCATTATTGAAGGAGATATTTTCCACTTAGAAGCAATTTCTGGAGAGTTTGATTATGTATTTGCTGAAGCAATTTTGTCGATGCAATCTGCTCCAGGGAAAGCTAAAATATTAAGTGGAATTCATGACAAACTTAAACCGGGCGGCAAATTTCTGTCTCATGAAATGTTAGCTAATCACAGAGAAAGAGAAATTCATGAAGAACTAGCCAGAGTCATCAAAAGCAATACATCACCTTTATCTGAAGAAAATTGGATTGCTACTTGCACCAATGCAGGATTAGAAGTTAAACAGCAAAAAACTGGCAGCATGGCGTTACTAAACCTGCAACAAATGATTCAGGAGGAAGGATTATTTAGTACCGCTAAAATTCTCTGGAATGTTCTAACTAATTGGCAAATTCGCCAACGAATTCTAGCAATGCGCCGCATTTTCCAAAAATACCAGCAAGATTTAGGTTACATTGTTTTAGTAGCTGAAATAAATTAATTGAGATCTTGCACTAAGAGGCAGAGCCTCTGTTTTTCGTTCCCAGGTTGAACCTGGGAACGAGATCAGAGATCACGCCTTGGTTCTACCTCCCCTACCATTAGCTTCCTTCACTGATAATTAATTACCAAAGGCAAAAACTATGACTTCTACAACTTTATCAACCTCATCTTTTTTTATTCAACTCAAAGACAAAATTGAATATCCTCAAGATGGAGTTTTAAGTAAAGTTATCCTCAAGGATAATAACTGTCAGTACACGCTGTTTTGTCTGGCTGGTGGTACAGAAATTTCGGAACATACTGCCACTCGCAACGCTACGGTTAATGTGATTGAAGGCAAGGGAATTCTCACTTTAGAAGGGGAAGATATTACTTTAGAACCAGGTGTATTTGTATTTATGCCTGCTCATGCTCCTCATGCTTTAAAAACTGAGGAAAATTTAGCGTTTTTACTCACGCTTTCTGAACCTAAATAACCCAAATTATCCCCAGAAAAATTACAGTCATGACTCAACCAGCAATAGACACAAACGGTAGAGAAAATTTAATAAATTTATCCCCAAAACCTAACCCGATGGCATGGTATAAACCAACTTTGTCGCCGGAACATGGTGTTTATGTGATATTGCTGGTTTCTTTTCTCACTGGTGCAGCAGCAGCGCAAAATTGGACGCTTTCTACTACTTTAGCTTTGGTTTGTGCTTTCTTTGGTTGGCAAGCGGAACATCCATTAGTTTTACAAATTAAACAAAGGAAAAGTCTTAAATCTCGGTTTTTAGTTTGGGGTGGTTTCAATCCCTGATAGGGATTAGTTGAAATTGCAATCTTGAATTAAAGCGTCGCCGCAAAAAGGTTGAAGCCGTTTCAATCCCTGATAGGGATTAGTTGAAATTGCAATGTCAAATTGAATTTTTCTTGCGTCAAGTAGGTCAAATTAGTTTCAATCCCTGATAGGGATTAGTTGAAATTGCAATGCGATCGCAATTCCTCAAAAGCAGTAGGCGGTACCTCTATGTTTCAATCCCTGATAGGGATTAGTTGAAATTGCAATCGGATCTTGGCTATGGGGTTTCCGCACAAAATTAGTTTCAATCCCTGATAGGGATTAGTTGAAATTGCAATCCAATTGTTACCGCACAAATACGGACACGAAATCGTTTCAATCCCTGATAGGGATTAGTTGAAATTGCAATATAATAGAAGCCATATCCAAAGCCTCTAATATCCAGTTGTTTCAATC
>JBAVZX010000071.1:0-4922 GCA_049589015.1 Phormidium sp.
ATGGCTTACCTTCAAATCTGGGATTACCTTTAGCACTAACAATTCGACGGTATTTAAAAAAGCTACGTCCATCAAACATAGGAAAACCAATTAAATCAAAATGATCCCGATGTTCCTTCCTCGAAAATATCGGTTTATATCTGGATAAAGCCGCACGACTAATTCCCCGATCGTTTTTAATTGCTAAGACAAAAGTAAAAGTAAAAGCTTGCGTACAATCAGGATTATCTTTGAGTGACCCATTCACTTCCCCAGTAGTAGTGTCCGACTCCGAACCTACACGATGGGGAATTCTCGCCCAAGCTACCAATTCGCCTGTATCTGTAGCATCAATCACCATCAATCTTTTCCCTGGTGGTGCTTCCAGACGAATCGGCACTTTCTCATAAACATTAGTACTTGACCAAGAATACCAAGTATTTAAATCTTGGGAAAGCCGACCACTAGGTACATAATTGCGATTCGCTTCCCGATTTGCAGATGCCGAACCGCGAGGAATGCGTCGCACCCCATAAATCGCCGTAATAAACTTACCTGTAGCATCAAATTCTGCCCCCTTAAAGGCGACTCCCGCCCCCCAGCGACTCCCAGGCGCAGACTTAGCAGCGGAATTCAAAAATTGTCGCGCCGCTTGTTCTCCCACTTTTGGCGGAAAGCAAAGTCTTCCCACCCAGCAACTATTAGTATCATCAGCAGTTAATTTTTCCTTTTGTTTAGACCAAGCAGGTAACTTGACCTGTTGCTGTTCAATCAACTGCTTAAAAGAATTCCAACTACTGGAAAAATTATTCCGCCTTACCATTGTGTCCGACTCATCAATCGCAGACACACCTTGCGAACTAATCTGCCCGCCAAACCAAGGCGTTAACTCAATTAAGCAAGTCCTCGCCCCAGACTTCATCGCATGGGAAGCCGCCGCCACCCCGCCCAAAGAACCACCAACCACAACCACTTCACATTGCCAAACTTCTTTCGTCGCAGGTAAAGGATCAAGTCGTGGTCTGCCATTAGGTAGTAGCGATAATGTCCGAGAAGCATTTTCCTTTTTCGGTTGCGATTCTGACTCAGGAAAAAATGAATTCAACAACGCCAACAACGGACGATGCCTGTAATTACCGGAAGCAACAGCTAAACCGACTACAACTAAAGAACCAAGAATCGATACTTGCCAGATTAATTTCCGAAATGAAGGAGGTTGCCACATTGATTCAGTTGCCCGTAGTAAAGGTCAGCGAGTTTGTCAATACTCAAACTATTATCCATTTTGCACCGACCGACTTCGGGATTGATTTTTCCGCCGAAAATCAGCCACAGGTGAGGAAAACAGGGCCTTCGACTTAACCAATTAAGAAAGATGCTCTTATGAATTTTTTGCCCCTTCACCTAGTTGGGTGATCGTAATTCACCTGGTATGGTGAAGACTAAATATAGTGATAAATATTACTTTAAAAGTACGACCAGGTAAAACATTTACTTCCTTTTTCCTTTACCAACTCAGACTAACCACCCCGGAGTACCAATATGTCAGGAAAAGACGCTTATTGCACGGTCAAGCTGTTAATGCGAAAACATATCAAGTCCGTTAAGGATCATCCTCATCTGTTGACGGAGCAAAAAGACAAGTATACTAACCTATTGTGGACGTATAATTTTTTGACTACCATCCTGCGGTCTCATGAAGAATTTGTGCCTTTGTGCATGGATGAATTGAATAGTCTCAACCTGCCTCATGCTTCCCTGGATGTTAGCTTTGATGAAGTAAAATTTTTGTCTGAACCTGATGCGATTCCCTATTGGGAAATCGTTCGCGATATTGACTTGGGAGTACTGAACGGTTATCTAGATTATTGGAATTTAGTGGAAGAACTAATTATCACCAATCAGGCTAATGAAGAGGATTTAAACAAGCACTTTAAAGTATTAAAATATATTTTGAATGAAGTCATAGCTTCTGATTGTTTTAGTGAAAGGTACAAAGGGAGACTTGAGGAAAGATATATTCAACTTTGGGATAAGCGCTTATCTTTTGCCGCCCAAAGAAAGTTAGCAGCACTAGCAGTAAATTTTTCTAATATTCAATAATGCCTTGTTAATATTCAAGTCACAGTGAAAGCTTCGCCATCATTAAAATTTAGGAAATTAGGTTGATTTATGGAATACGTCTACTATTTTGCCAATGCTAGCTTAACCCTGAGAATCATAGAACATTTGAATTCTCGACCCTGGTTAGGAGTTAATTTCATTACCGTAATTCATGATTTAGATGGCTGGGTAGTTAAAATCAAATTACTGGGGAATTTAAACTCAGAAGAAGAAGGAGATTTTCGGGCGGTCTTAGATGAATTTGGAATTCCTTATCAACCGGAAATTCAAGTGAAAATGGCAATGTGGGCTTTAGAAATTGGGAAATCTCCTCTATATGTAATTGCCAATTATCAGGTAGCTGTAGTTGCTCACGGTAGCCCAAATACGGCTGAAATTGAAGAGTTTTGTAATCAATTTATTGAAGATTTAGGTTACTCTCCGCAAACTCTACTTTAAAATTTGAGGTGGGGGCAATTACTTACACTTCAGCGATTGGAAAGCAGCTAAAGCTTTTTGTTTGGCATTTTTCCCTAGTGCTTGTACTTCTACAATTAGTCTTTCATTATTGATCATGGTACTAGCACTATATTGCACAGCAGGTAAGCTTGAATTTTGGCCTTCTAAAGTATAACTGCCTTCGTAAATAGTAACACTAAGGGGTTTATTGCAGAATTTCAAGTTTTGCTTAGAGGAAGAAGAGATTTCAAATTGGGTTGGTGTTGGTTCGATGGGAGTTCTCAGTCTTTCTATTTCTTCTTGTCTTCGAGTATCGCGGTTTAAAGGTGTTTGCATGACAAATATTTCCACATCAGGCGGCGAGGTTTTGCTGTGAACTATGGCAAGTTTAATTCCGGCAAATTTGATCCCGAATTTTCCTTGGGAACCACCGGGAATGCGATAATCAATAATGCTTTTCGCTACTGCTTCGGCTCGTTTGGGATCGAGGGCGTTATTATAAGCTTTGATGCCTAATCCCATGATACCTGTAGTGACGAGGGCGATCGCACCACCAATAATCATCACCCAATCCAACAACTTAACTCGATCTAGCGGTTTTGGTGTTAACTCTTCATCGTTCATTATTAATTAATTACCTATAAGTTTCTAATACAAATCTACACCCAAAAACTTATCTAAAAATCTAGTTCGCCACATAAATCGGACTAACAAACACCATTCTAATGCGACTAAACCCATAAACAAATAATCCAGAACTCCAAAATGCCAAAGTTCAAAAAATCTCCGTAAAGGCGGCAGAGATACAATTACAATATATACTAATAATAAACCTCCAGCAGTAATTGTATATCGCCAATCACCGCTTAATCTTTCTCCACCTACCCAAGCGTTAGTAGGTGGTTTCAAAAAGAGAATTAGGAATAATTGACATAAAATTAAAATTGTCGCTAAAGCACTGCGGGGAATCGAATAATCAACTTGGGATAAATCGGCATTTGGCGGTAAATCTAAAACAGCCCATACTAAATAATATAAATAAACTAAGAGGGCAGTTAAGGTAATTGTTATAGTAGCTGGGATTGTAAAATGCAGCATTGACTGTACCATGCTTCGTCTTGGTAAAATTCCCGGTTTTGCCCAAATCGGAATACAAATTGTTGGTAATCCTACACCAATTAAGGAAACTAAAGCACTTTGCTTATTTTCCAAGGGGAAGCTATCAGTAACAATCGCTGTTGCAAAAATTAATAAAGTTACACAAAATACCAGGACTAAAAACAATTTTAAAATATCAAAAATGCCATTGCGAATTCTTTGTCCTTCCAAAAAAGTATAAGGTAAAGCAGCGAAAGAATCTTTGAGTAAGACAATATCAGCTATGCCTCTAGTGGCTTTACTACCGCTTTCCATTGCGATCGCTAAATTTGCTCTTTTTAAGGAAAGCACATCATTTACTCCATCGCCAATCATCGCTACATAGTGTCCGGTTTTTCGTAAACTTTCCACTAATTTAGCTTTTTGTTCTGGCGTAATTCGACCAAAAATTTTCACATTTTTAGCAGTTTGGGTAAATTCAATCGCACTCATTTGTGCCAATTCTTGTCCCGAAACTACTGCTAAATCTGTCCCTAAACCTGCCTGTTTTGCTAATGCGGCGACAGTTTGGGGATGATCGCCAGAAATAATTTTAATTTCAATTCCAGCTTTAGCAAAACCCTGGATCGTTTCGTAAGCTTCTGGGCGCAATTGGTCGCTAAAACTTAGTATAGCTAAAGGAGTTAAATCTGCTGGTAATTCTACCTGTGATGGTTGATTGTTTGTTGCGGAATGCCAGTTTTTTACTGCTACAATATCAGGACTATAAGCAAATAAAACAACTCGCAAACCCTTGTTGGTTTCGGCAGCAATATATTCACTTATTTCGAGATTTACATCTATATTAGTTGTTAAAACTTCTGGTGCGCCTAATACATAAATTACTGGTTTTAATGGATCGTCAAAGGCGATCGCACTCCATTTACGACTAGAAGAAAAAGGTACTTCCGCAATTGGCGATCGCACTGTTCCCGGACAAGCTAAAGCCAGGGCATCACTAGTTTTATTTCCCACTTTAGTCGAAGCAGCGAAATCTCCTAAAAGCGATCGTAATTCCCCTTCATCAATATCTAAAGAATATATCCTTTCTAAATTAATTTCATTAGTCGTTAAAGTCCCAGTTTTATCCAAACAAAGCACATCAACATTACTTAAAGATTCTACCGCATTTGCTTGCTGAATCAACACATTTTGCCCGATCATTTTCACCGCACCTAACCCATAAGCCAAAGTAATTGCTAACAACAACCCGGCTGGTACTAAACCCGCAATTACCGCAGACC
>JBAVZX010000072.1:0-3027 GCA_049589015.1 Phormidium sp.
GCGGACTTCCAGATTAAAATGATGTAAACCTGTGCCAATTGCATCCACTTGTGCTTCTCCCAAATTTGCCAAAGCGATAATACAAGCTTCGTTGCGCGTCGGATTAGCTGTTAATTCTAGCAAAGCAGAGATCGCGTCTGGGGTAGCTAACTGTGCTAATGCCTCAATAGCAGTAAACACAACTGTTACATCTGCTTCTGTAGCTGCTAGATCTTGTAAAATTGATTCGATATCTTGACCACCTCTTTTTCCTAAAGCCTTGACTGCACAGACTCGGCGGAACAAATCTTCGGATCGCAAAGCACAGAGCAAAGGTGGTAAAGAATTGGGGTGTCCCACCTGTCCCAAAGCGGTTAAAGCTGCTCGTACCAAATCATTGCTAGCATTACTATCATCGACAATTGGAGCCAGGAATGAAACTACTCTTGCGCCACCAATTTGTCCCAAAGCTTCTACAGCAGCAATTCGGACGATCGTACTGGGGTCACGATGAGCGAGATCGGCTAAGATATCGATTGCTTCGGCATAGCCATTCCAACCGATCGCTTTAGCTGCATAGTAACGTACCCAAGGGTCTTTATCCCGCAAAGCCTTTAACAGATGAGTATAAGCTAAATTACAATCCATTTGTCCCAAGGCTCTAGCAGCGGCGGCTCTAACTTTCGGAGTTTCCTGTTCTAAAGCATTAACTAAAGTAGGTAATACGGGGGCATTTTCCAAATAGGGAATTAATTCGATCGCGGCTTTTCGGACATCTTCTACTGGGTCTTGACAGCGTTCTAAAAGTAGGTTGACACATTCATGAAAGGCAAAATATCCGGCAATTTTTACCGCTGATTCGCGGACATAAGCATCAGTATCTTGCAATAAAGTAATCATCCGATTGAGCATATCTGGGTGTCCCAGAGAATTAAGTGCAGCTACTACTGCTAAACGGACAGCGCTATCAGGATGACCGATTAAACTTAGGAGTGTATCAAAAGCACGGCGATCGCCAATTTGCGCCAAAGCATTTGCCGTAACTACCATTAATTCTGGTAATGGTGGATTGGAAAATTTCGGTTGATTAGTTTCGGAATTAGCTTCAGATTGAATTAATAATTGAGTTAATGCTGGCACAGCTTCCGCATCACCGATTCTTCCTAAAGCTATTACCGCTGCCCTTTGCACTTCTAAATCTTCAGCCGACAATTGTTCGATTAGTAAATGTGTAACTCGTTTGCCATAGCGTACCAAAGCTTCAATCACAGTACCCCGCAGTATTTCTTCGCCTAAAAGTCGGGTTAAAGCCTGGACAGTTTCTTGATTACCATCAGATCTACCTAATAATAGTACGATCGCTCTTAATTCCTCTGGCTTAGCATGGTGAACATTTGCCAATAAATTATCTATGCCCTGTTTTTTTATGGCGGCAAAAGCTAAATCTATAACATAATCGCCCTCATGATAAGCATTTTCATAACGGTCATATAATACCCCAATTGCATTAACTAAATTAGACACAGGTGGGTCTGATTGATTCAACAAATTTGTAAGTGCTGGCACTACACTAGCGTCGCCCAAAAAAGCCAAGGTATCTACTACCGCAGCCACTAACAATTCATCTTCTAACAAGGGCAAAAGTTTGCTGGCAACACAGGCAAGCTTGGGATAATTTGTTTCTTTTAAGCTAATACTTCTTAAGGCATCTAAAGCGGGAAATGCGAGGAAAAAATCTCCTCCACAAGCAATGGCAACTAAATCTTCTACTGCATCAATAGTTTGTAAATGTCCTAAAGCATCAATAGCATGATATTGGACATTAGAATTGCTATCTTGTAAGGCAATTTGTAAAGCTGGAATTGCTCTTCCGTCTCGTTGTTCTCCTAAAGCTAAAGCGGCATAAATTCGTAAATCGTCATCTTCACTATTAAGACAGTCAATTAAAGCGGGAACGATATCAACTTTGCCATGAGCTAAAACTTGCAATACGCCATTTAAAACACTAGGGTTACGGTGTTCTTCGCGTAAACTTCTTAATAGGGAAGTGGCGAGAGTTGAGCCACTAATAGCTGCTAAACCATCTACGGCGGCGCGGCGGACTCGCCAACTGCGATCGCCTAATGCTTTAACTAACATTTGTTCTGGTTCTGATATATTAGCTTTTGCCAAAGCTTGTACAGCAGCTAAACGCAGATTTTCTTCAGGACTTTCTAGTTGTTCAGCTATATTTAAAGTGAGTTCCAGTACCGCGGTAATATCTTCTATTGTGACTATAGTCCCGACAATTTCCCCTTTTTGTTTTAAGGGGGCAATAGTTACCTGTTGCTGCATTCGTTGAAAGTGTCTAGAGGGAATTGCTAGGGGAGATTCAAATAGGTAAGGGTAAATTTTTTGGGGCAGAGTTTCAATGATTCCGTGTTGTAATACCCGCTGAAAATGCCCAGAAATTCCACTTTTGGCAAAGGATGGGATCAGTTCAGGTAGAGCCGCACCTCGGGCAATTTCTTCAGATAGTCCGGTAGCTTTAGTTAACCATTTATCCCAAGAAGTTATGACGAGAAGACTATCCGTAGTAAAAATGCTAATTTTTGGTTCATTTTTCATGTTTAACATTTGTTGAAGTTGGTTTTTGGTAGTTGGAAAAGCTGGAAATCATTTTAGATTTACGGTTGAAAAAATCTAAAATCTAAAATTGTAGGGTTTGTTTGATTTCTTGCAGATGGCGATCGCTCCCGGCACGAATCTGACCCAAATTCTTCAGAATTATACTCGCAACATTGGAATGTTCTCGATTACTGCGGGTAATCATGGCAATCTGTTTAGAAATATTTTGCGTACCGGAAGTCATATCTTTAATCGCCCTTGTTTGTTCTGTCATTGCTTTAGCTGTTTGGTCAGTTTGGCGGCGAATAGTTTCGACTGCGATAGTAATTTCAGAAGCCGCACTTGCTTGTTCGGTCATGGCTTTAGTAATATGACTAATTAACCGAGAAAGGCGTTCAGCTTCTTGAGAAATTTGCTCGGAACCAGTCGCTTGTTCTGCTA
>JBAVZX010000073.1:0-21735 GCA_049589015.1 Phormidium sp.
AGGTTACACTGGGGACATCATAGGCACAAGAAAAACTACTTTATCAGTAGAAGTGCCAATTTATATCAGGGTGCTATTAGCAATAATAAATAGCTTATCAAGGGTAAAAAAATGACGGAGCTTAAGCTGTGTATCTACCTGGATAATCAGGAATTAATAGTACCAGTAAATCAAGAGAAATTTACTATAGGTCGTTTACCAGAAAATGATTTACATTTGCCATATTTTGGAATTTCTCGGTGTCATGCGCGAATTATTAAGCAAAGGGAAGGTAAATGGTTAATTGAAGATATGGGAAGTAAAAACGGTACTTACTTAAATGAAAGAATTTTGAATACTGCTGAAAGTTTAGCACATAATGATTGGATTAAATTAGGAAATATTGATGCCAGAGTGATTCTTAACGATTCGACTTTACCGGGATTGCCAAAACTTGAGCAACCTAATATGGATGAGGGAATGACCATTGTTCGCAATGTGTTTGATTTGAAAGAACAATGGATACAAGCGGATAATTTAGTAGATAAAGTGAGGAGACAAGAAACTTCGATCGCTCGCTTAAAAGATTTGGTTGATATCGCGCAAAATTTAAACTCTGCTGAATCAATTGAGGAGATATTCTTAGCCGTAAAAAAAGTAGTCTTTCGTTATATTGAAAGTATGGAACGTTTAGCTTTGTTAATACTTGATTACGACACAGGGAACCTAAAAGTATTTAATGGAGCGATTAATGAAATTTATCATTCTCAGCCTTTACCCAGTGATGGAAGTTGGATTAGTCGCAGTATATGTCAAAAAGTATATTCGGAAAAAATAGCCATTCAAACTGCAAATGCACAACTTGATGAAAGGTTCGGTAATGAAATCAGTATTATCACTAAAGATATTCACAGTGTCATGGCTGTTCCTTTGTGGGATGAAAATAAAGTTGTCGGGGTTTTATATGCTGATGGACATATTCCAATTAGCGAATCAATTCAGCAAAAAGATGAAGACTTGAGCTTTTTTTCTACTTTAGCTAACTTAGTAGCTTCTAGTGTACAAAGATGGTTACTCACCTGCCAATTAAGAAATGAAGAAAAAATTCGTCATCGCTTAGAAAGATACCATTCTCCGGCAGTAGTACAACAGATGATGAAAACGGGTAATTTATTAGACACTCGATTAATTCCCAAAGAAAGTGAAATTAGTATTATGTTTGCAGATATCGTTGGTTTTACAGCGCTTTCCGAAAAGCTAAGTCCGGCGAAAATTGCAGAATTACTCAATGCCTTCTTTGAGGAAATGTTGCAGGAAGTATTTGCGGAAGGTGGAACTTTAGATAAATTTATTGGCGATTGTATTATGGCATTTTTCGGAGCGCCAGAACCACAACAAGATCACGCAGAAAGAGCGTTTAGATCAGGTAAAGGAATGCTAGCTCGTTTAGCCAAAATGAATGTAAATAAAGAGTTATTTCATCCTTTACAATTACGAATTGCTATTAACAGTGGTAAAGCTGTAGTGGGAGATGTGGGGAGTACGCTACGGGTAGATTATACAGTTTTAGGCTCGACAATTAATTTAGCTTCGCGGATGGAATCAATCTGTCCTCCTGGCAAATTAATAGTAAGTGATGCCACATATAAAATGTTGCAATCTTCCCAACGTTTAGAGTTAGAAGAAATGGGTGAATATCGATTTAAGGGCATCGATCTACCAATTCCAATTTATGTGACAAATAAAGATTTAATCAGTCTTAGACTACATCAAAAATTTTGAATTTTTCCAGAATTATCTTAGGTAAAATCAGCCATCACACCTTTTTTTAGCAGTATAAAGTTCTTGATCTGCTTTATTGATGAACCAACTGTTAATCCAAATCAACATAACAAAAGTAACTACAGCCAGTCATGTTGCTGGAAAATAATTAAATAACCACCATTGTCCTAAAGCAGAAAGACTTTTATATTTAATGAGGAAACAGCTAGTAGTTCATCGAAGTACTTTCCATCACGATGACCTAGCCCTTGCTCACCAAGGGAGCATTTGCCAAGTCCAGTTATCAACTAGTATGCTGCTGTAGGTTGTTTGCACAAAGCAGCAGACTCTTCAAAAGCGTATGTCAAAGCTTCGTTATTTCGTGGTTGTGAGTGTGAGTGCCATAGTATGTGCTGGTATGCCCCGCATAGCTAACGCTGAAAGCGGTACAGCCAGTCTTGAGTCTAGCAGTGAAGCAGTGAAAACTGGCCAAACTTTACCTGCTGTAGTTCAATCTAGTGATTACTTACCCAGTAATCAAAGGCACAAAGAGAAACAAAATAAAGCCGAGAGTGATATGCCGAATGGCACGCTGAGGGTATCCCTGCCGCTGAGCGATATGCCGAACGGCACCTTACGTGAACCCAGTATCCAGGCTTTAAACACCTTATCTAGTCATATATCTAATGAGTCAAATCATCAGGTTAAAGGAAACAGGAGATCGCTATCTCCAACTAATAACTTGATGGCACAAAAGGTACCAAATACCCCTTTACCTGGCTTTGTTCCCCGTCCAGGCATAAATCCTGTTCGCATTCAGAACAATCTCATCCCCAATCCTAACCCTTTACAGTTTCCCACCAGACCGGAAGAGGTAAACATAGAAGTAACTCAACCTCTGACCTTATTACAGGCAGTAGAACTAGCACAACGGAACAATCGCCCCCTGCAAGTAGCTCGACTACAATATGAACAGGCACAGGCCCAGCTACGAGAAGCCAGAGCAGCGTTGTATCCCACAGTAGATTTACAAGCAATTGCCCAAGGACAACGAACTGCTCAGCAAGAGTTGCAATTTGAAAGCGCACGACAGCAGGCAGAACTACAAGGCTTACCATTTGAAGAAACTGAGCGAGGCTCAGTCAGTTTAAGCGGGACAATTGAAGCTAATTACAGCCTTTTGAATGGTGGGCGGCGCAACGCCCAAATTCGGGCAGCCCAAGAAGCACTTCGCAATGCCCAGTTACAAGTTGAAGCTATAAGCGAACAAACAAGCCTGGATGTTGCCAATGCTTACTACGACTTGCAACAGGCAGATGAGGAGGTAAGAATTGCCGAATCTGCTGTCCGCAATGCTCAACAAAGCTTACGAGATGCCATAGCATTGGAACAAGCTGGTTTAGGCACCAGATTTGATACCCTGCGGGCACAAGTGCAGCTAGCCAACCAAAACCAACTTTTAGTTACCAACCGCACTCGACAGCAAATTAACCGTCGCCAGTTAGCGCAAATTTTGAGTTTACCTCAATCAAGTAATATTGTGGCGGCTGACCCTGTAGAAATCGCTGGGCTATGGAATTTAACGTTAGAAGAGACTATTGTCAGAGCATTTCAAAACCGTGCTGAACTACAACAGCAGTTAGCTCAACGGAATATTGCCGAACAGCAACGGCGTATTGCTTTAGCCGATCGCAGACCGCAAGTAGATTTATTTGCTAACTACAATTTGCTAGAGGTGTTTAATGATAGTTTAGGTTTGGCAGATGGCTATGCGGTAGGGGCAAGACTGCGGTGGAATTTGTTTGATGGCGGCGCAGCTAGGGCAAGGGCGGCGCAGCGACAGTCTGATATTGATATTGCAGAAACTCGATTTGCCGATCAGCGTAATCAGATTCGTTTTCAAGTTGAACAAGCCTTTTACAGCTTAAGAGGTAACTTCCAGAATATTCAAACTGCTAGACTTGCGGTAACTCAAGCCGCTGAAGCCCTTCGTTTGGCTCGCTTGCGCTTCCAAGCTGGTGTGGGTACCCAAACGGAAGTAATTGATGCAGAAAACGACCTCACAGAAGCACAAGGTAACTTAGTCAGAGCAGTAATTGATTACAATCGATCGCTAGCCACCCTTACTAGGTCTGTAAGTAACATCCCAGTTCCCGGAACCATTCCATTAGTGCCATAGGCAGGGAGGCAGGGGGACTAGGGGACTTGAGGAATTTCCTTGTGCTCTCTGCCTTTTTTCTTCTGCCTTTCGTCAATATTTAAAGTTTGTAATAGTTCTTAAGAAAAAGTAAAATAAGATTGTTAACGCTAATCTGACGGATTTGATCAAGGCGAAGATCCGGTCAACAAGGGGAAAATAATGGCTAACATTAAATTTGTTAAAGAAAATAGTGAAGTGATTGCAGCAGATGGGGCGAATTTAAGAGAGAAGATGCTGCAAAATGGCATAGATTTGTATAAATTTACGGGTAAATTAATGAATTGCGGTGGTTACGGTCAATGTGGCACCTGTATTGTCGAAATTGCCGCCGGGATGGAAAATCTTTCTGAGCGGACGGAAGTAGAAAATCGGAAGTTGAAGAAGAAACCAGAAAATTATCGGCTGGCTTGTCAAACATTGGTTAATGGGCCAGTTAGCGTGATTAGTAAACCATAAGTACGCAGCGTGATATCCTAGTTTTGTCAAATTGCTGTGAACAGAGGTTGGGATTTTATGGAAGTTAACGATCTAGGGTTTGTCGCCAGTATTCTATTTGTGTTGGTTCCTACCGTTTTTCTCTTAATTCTGTACATTCAAACCAACTCCCGTGGCACTGATAAGAATATTTAACCAATAGACCTTTTGCAAAACTGTTTTTAGTTGGCTGTTGGGTAAAAAAATAATCAAGAAGGGAAAATTCAAGAAGGATAACGCATAGGGGGAAAGGGGAAAGGAATCCAATTTTTCCCCTTTCCCCTTTCCCACTTAATCCCTTCTCCTTTCACCGAATAGTATTAGGTGATTAACCAACTGTACGGGCTAACAGAACTGGACAAGGAGCATAAACTCGTACATAGTCAGATAGGGAAGTGCCTATTAAGCGGTCTAAGTCTGGGAGTGCTTTGGCGATCGAGGGACGGCGATCGGGAGAACCCAGCATTAGTAAGTCCACATTATTCTCTTCCGCAAGACTACAGATTTGTTCACCTGGTTTACCAGTACTAGTCACAGATTTATGGCTGATACCCAATCTCTTGGCTTCTTCAGCTGCGGTGGCTAACACGGACTCAATAGCGGGGGGAGTCTTTTCCCCTTTGGCATTAACATGAGCAAAAATCAATTGACTACCTTTGAGATCGCGCAGCAAGAAGAAAGCCAGCTTTAAGCATTCTTTTGCGGCTTGCGAAGCATCCAAAGCGACCATAACTTTGTTAAGTTTCTTTACGTAAATATCGTCCTTAACCAATAACATCGGACGGTTGGACAATTGAAAAACGTATTGACTTACGGAGTTCTCTAAAATTGATTCTAGGCGCTTTAAGCCACGAGAACCCATAATTATTAAATCTGCCTGCATTTCTTCGGCGACTTCGCAGACTATGGTTTTGGCATCCCCTTGTCGCAGCATTGCATTGACGTGATTTGGATCTAATTCTAAGGCTTGAATGGCAGTGGCAATAAACTTACCTCCTTCTTCCCACTTGGCTGTCATTTCATCGGCGTTGACTTGGGGGGGTACAACGTGCAAGACGGTGACTGAAGCAGGTTTAATGGCGGGAATTTCCATTAAAGCTTTTAGCATTTCTTCAGTGTGACCTGTTCCAGAGTTAGCCAGCAATATTTTTGCTATCATGTTTTTGTCTTTGATAGTAATTAAACTGAAGGGCAATGTCGTTTCAATCATTCACGATAGAACGATTAGTGACTTATCTGGCAAGTCTTTTACAAGCTGTTACAAAAAAGCTGTTTATTGCAGCGATTGAAATCGTGGCTATACAAACAAAGTCCGCCTGCGCGGACTTAAAGAATATCGGGGGTATTTAAGCCGGATTTGGGATAAGAGTTAATGAGAACTATATGCAAAATTGTCAAATAGTCGTTTTTTCAACTTGGCATCCAATTTTCCTTCCCTTCTTTAGGAAGCTGTCGTGTATTTAAATCATGTATTCTCTGTATACCCTAAGCTTATAAGCTATTGCCAATTAAAACGAAAGGTGCCCAGTAGTAGGGGTGAGATAAGTTTGATTTTACTGGTTGGGCGGCGGTGATGCCTCGTTGGGCTAAGTTATTTGCTGAGTCGTTACTTTGTAAAAATTTGAGTTGGGCTTGACGGAGGGCGAGGGCTTTAGTTATTTGGGTGTCGTTGGTGTTATTTGCTAGGTTACTGTAAAAGTTTTGCATTAGTTGACTGGTACTGCCATCATTGACTTGCCATAATGAAGCCATGACTGATTTTGCCCCACCATTGAGAAAATAATAACTTAGTCCAGAAATTTCTATTCCTTCGGCGTTTGGCCCTCCAAGGGCGGTTTCACAGGCGGAGAGTACTACTAGGTGAATGTCGCTTAATCCTTGCAATTTTTGAATGTCGGGGATGGTTAATTTAGTGCCATTTCCTAATAGGAGATAGGAAGCATCTGGACTTCCTGGGACAAATTTTCCATGTGTGGCGATGTGCAGAATGTTTCGTCTGGGTAGGTTATCTCTTAATGCTTTGAAGTCAAATGTTTGGTTGAGAAATTGTAACCCTGGATAGATGCCTTTGGGATCTTCTGGTTGTTTGCGGACTATGGCATCTAATTCTGCTGGTACGAATGGTAAAGCGTTAAAGTCTGCGACTGCATTGGATAATCCTAATGCTAAGATTGAGGCTTTTTCGGTGTTGCGGGGTAGGCGATCGCGCTTTTCCGTTATTTTCTAAGCTTGTATAACCAAGAGCTAAAACTAGCAAAGAATAAGCTTCAAATTGGGGATTTTTTAGGTTACGAGAAACAGTTAAAGCTTGTTGAGATAAGTCAACTGTTTTTTGGAAATTACCTTCGCCAAAATATCCAACACTTAGCATAACTAACAAAGCCGATTCTACAGCAGGGTTGTCGATTTCTTTGGCAAGAATTAAACCTTTTTCACTCAATTCTATAACTTTTTGATATTCACCTAATTCCGCATAAACGCTTAATAAACTAAACAAGGGAAAAAGTTGAGCTTGGGGATTTTTGATTTCTTGGCTAAGTTTTAAACTTAGTTCGCCAAATTCCAAAGTTTTTTGATAATCTTCGAGTTGGTTGTAAATATTAGCCAAATAAATTAGGGCTAAAGTTTCAAAAATTGGCTCTTTTATTTCCCTAGATAAGTTTAAAGCTTGCTGCATAAATTCCAGGGATTTTTGATATTCTTGCGGTGTATTTGCTGCTTGGTAATAAGCTTGACCAATTACTAGTAACGCATAAGTCTTTCGTGGTTGGTCTTTAATTTCTTGGGCGATGGTTAGACCTTTTTGGGCGAATGCGATCGCTTTTTCAAACTCACCCAAATTATTGTAATTATCCCCCATTTGCGAATTCAAATAAGATTCCAAAGACGGATTTTTATATTTTTGAATTACTGCCAAACTTTCTTGAGTTAACGCCAAAGATTTTTGATATTCTTCAGGAGTACTTGCCAATAAATAAGAACTTCTAGCCAAACTAAAAGCAGCAAATACTTCCATTTGCGGATTTTGTAATTCTCGCGCAATTACTAAACCTTGTTAGCAAAGCCGAGAGTAAATGAAGCCACAACTTCCATTTGCGGATTTTTCATTTGCTTAATCATGGCTAAACCAGGTTCGGCAAATTCCACAGCTTTCTGATAGTTTT
This sequence comes from Phormidium sp., assembly GCA_049589015.1. GTDB lineage: Bacteria > Cyanobacteriota > Cyanobacteriia > Cyanobacteriales > Aerosakkonemataceae > Floridanema. The sequence goes on from JBAVZX010000073.1 coordinate 7,579, forward strand.
CTAAGCCAAGATAAGCATAACCCAAACTAACTAAAGCTATTGCTTCTAACGTAGGTTCTTTAATTTGTCTAGCTAACTTTAAACCTGGTTCAGCAAATTCAATACCCTTTTGTTGGTTTTCCAAAGAAGTATAAGCATAACCAAGAGTCACTAAAGTTAAAGCTTCTAGTTGAGTATTTTTTGTTTCTCTGGCTATGGGCAAAAGCTGTTCATAATATTCAGCTACTTTCTGAGAATTACCTAAGAAATCGTAAACAAGTCCCAAACTGACTAAAGCTTTTAATTCTATCTCTTGATTTTTGACTTCTCTAGCTGCTAATAAAGCAGGTTCCAAATATTCCACAGCCTTGGTATAATTTTCTTGAAGACGATAGAGAGTTCCGATATTTTGTAACGCCTTAGCTTCCAAATCTCGGTTTTTAACTTCCCTAGCAATGGTTAAACTTTGTTGGTAAATTTCCATTGCTTTGGTGCTATTTCCCACAGCAAAGTAAGCATTACCCAAGTTTTTCAGACTTTCCCCTTCTCCTTGACGGTCTTTAATTTCCTGATATATAGTTAAAGCTTGTTGAAAACTTTTAATAGCAGCTTCCCCTTGATTATTTTCTAGCTGTTTCAGCCCAGTTTGTAAAAGAGTTTCCGCTTCCGTTTTCCGTTCATTTTTGGAAAATTGCGCTAATACCAAATTCCGCCTTTTTGATTTCCCTAAAAAATCCCAGTCCGCGTAGGCGGACTTTGTTTGTGTAGCCGCGACTTCAGTCGCCTGGGCTATTTTTGGAGTTGTTTCACCCCAAGAAAAAGGAAACCAAGAAAAAAACAGAGTACTACTGATTAAACTTAACTGATAAAAACGAGAAATCATAAATTTTATAAACCATTACCGATTAACACAAAAGGTGCCCAATAATAAGGATGAGAAAACCGAGAACCAAAATTAGCACCAGTCCCAGGTTTCAACACCAGAACTACAGTAGCACGACTTTCCTCAGAAGTGCCAGTTTGGTTATTACCTCGCAAAAAACTTAATTGGACATTTCTTAAAGCCTCAGCTTTAGTAATCCGAGAATCAGCAGTATTATGGGATAGTTGATTATAGAAAGTTTGCATTAATAAAGAAGTGCTAGATATCTACTTCAGTTAGCACATTTGGTAAAGGATTAAAACCTGCAACTGCATTAGATAAACCGAGTCCTAAAATGGGAGTGTTGGCGGTTCCGGGCGGGAGTTCAACTTACGAAGAAGCGGAACTTTGGTTGTTAGAAGATGAATATGAACCAATTGAAGGGCGAGTTTTTAGTGATAATTAGGTTTGTATAGAGGTTTAATTTATACTAAAAGCACTTCCTCAAAACTTGGAGGTAGCCGAATGACAAGATGCAATCTATTAATGATAGAGTTTTTATCCAGTTATAACACCATTGTCAAATATGATATAATTAACAAAAACTTCATTAAAAATATAGAAACGAATGAAAGCCGTTGAAGTAACAGGAACCCTGGATGAAACTGGTCAATTATCGATCGATCGCCCTATTGAAAATTTTCCCGCTAGTCGGGTGCGAATTCTGATACTTTTTCCCGATGTTACTGAAGAAGAAGAAACCGATCCTGATGATACTCCGATTGAAGAAGTAAAAGCAAGTCTCAGGAGAGCATTAGAGGAAGCAAAAGCCGGACAACGCCTACCCCTTTCGGAAATGTGGTCAGGAATAGATGTCGAATGAAACTTTACTCTAAATCACAGCGAGAAGATATCAATTCTAACGAAATTCGCAGTATCTTAGCTGAATTCGATATTCTAGAGGAACCTAAAAATTGAGTAATTTTTCCTTGAATTGCCATATTATAAATCTATCTCTCGCAAATTTAATTCTATGTCGGCTGGACAAAAACTGCGTCAATTAATTGCACGTCCCGGAATTATCGTTATCCCTGGAGTTTATGATTGTTTGGGGGCGAAAATTGTCGAACAATTAAGTTTTGAAGTCGCCGCTACCAGCGGTTTTGGGATTGCTGCTTCTACTCTTGGTTTACCAGATTACGGTTTTCTCACGGCAACGGAAATGTTGTACAGTGTGGGCAGAATCGCCCAATCAGTAACTATTCCTTTAATTGCGGATATGGACACTGGTTATGGTAATGTTTTAAATGTGATGCGAGTAGTTAAAGATGCTGTACAATTGGGTTTAGCTGGTATCATTTTAGAGGATCAAGAATGGCCGAAAAAATGCGGTCATTTTGAAGGGAAAAGAGTGATTTCAATGGCGGAACACGCCGGAAAAATTCGCGCAGCTGTGAAAGCGCGAGGTGATAGCAGTTTAGTTATTATTGCCCGAACTGATGCGCGGGGGCCATTGGGTTTAGAGGAAGCTTTTCGGCGGGGAAATGCTTATATTGAGGCTGGTGCAGATGTGTTGTTTGTGGAAGCGCCGCAGTCGGTGGAGGAATTGAAGGCGATCGCAAAAACCTTCCCAAAAATCCCCTTAGTTGCTAACATTGTAGAAGGTGGGAAAACCCCGGAAATTTCTGCCCCACAATTACAAGAAATGGGTTTCAAAATCGCCTTTTTCCCCGTCACCGGACTGTTAGCCACAACTCATATAATGACAGCTTGTTTTCGTCAGTTGAAAGAACATGGAACTACCGCAGAATTTACCGAATTGGTGAAATTTAAGGATTTCCAAGAATTCATCGGTATTCCCAAATATCGCCAAATAGAACAAGAATTCATTCCACCGGACGAAGCTGAATTTAGCTAATAATGTTATATTAAATTAAAAGAATCACAATTTAACTAAAAATGGCTTCCAGGGCATATTTAGTCAAACTGGCTTTATTAACAGAAACCAAAATCAAAATTTCCTCGCTGAAATCAATCTCTTGATGCAGCTAATTAGTTTATGGCTTTTGTTGAAAAACTGCAATTAACATAGTTAACTTAGGAGATAGGAAAAACTTAACTGTGGACAACAGAATAATAAAAAACTCGTTAGTAACTCTGGGTTTAGAACTACTTCTTTCTTTACCTTTAGGCTTCGCTTTTGGTAAAATATTCCCCATTGGAGGAATCGCTTGGATATTTGGCGGCATTGCTGCTGGTGCCATAACAATTTATACTTCACGCTTCACTAAATGGGATATTCAACCACATCCAATTGCCAGAAAAATTGGACAAGCATTAGTCGGAACTACCATCGGTTTTTCCATAGCTAAAGGCAACCTCGAAGCAGTTTACTCAGAATTACCAACCTTTCTATTTTTAACCCTGTTCATTATGGTAACAGGCGTATTTATTGGCTGGTTTTTCTCCAAAGTTAGCCGCACAAACATCTTCACATCAATGTTAGCCACCACTCCTGGCGGTATAGGAATTATGTCCAGCTTTGCCGCTGAATATAATAAAGATGTTTCCCTAGTTTCCCTAGTTCAAGTAATCAGAGTTACCAGCGTTGTCATTATTATCCCACTATTAGCCCGGTCAGTAGCTAACAGTAATGGTACTTCAGTAAGCAGTTTAATGAGAAATTTGTTGCCTACAGATAGTTTATCATTACTCTTGCTAATTATTCTCTTAACTTGCACCTTTCTGGTAGTGCAACTGGCGAAAAAATGGCAAATTCCCACCCCTTTCTTCTTCGGTGCATTAATAGTAGGAACCAGTTTTAGCTACTTCTTAAATACTGCGCCATTTCTACCCGAAATTAACTTTACACCACCTTATATAGTTAACTTAATCGGTCAAGCATTACTAGGAATTAGCATTGGTGAATCTTGGGGAAACAATCCGAAAATTAAGAAAAGAACCATATTTTATGCTTTAATTCCTGTAAGCTTAACTATTGTAGCCGGATTTGTTGCAGCTGGTTTTGCTATGCTGTTCACACCTTGGGATTGGCTAACTTGTATGCTAGTCACCGCACCCGGAGGCGCAGCAGAAATGATCTTAGTCGCCCTCTCCTTAAATCATAATGTGGAAATAGTCACAGCAGGACATTTAATGCGACTAATTGCTTTAAATGTTTCCCTACCTCTGTGGTTAATGTTCTTTCGCTATCTTGACAATAAGCTGACAACAAATAAACCAGTAGTCAGAGGATTAATGGATGATCAATACAGTCAAAGAGTTTGATACTAAAGAATGGGTAAAAGTACGTTCTTCCCTAGATGGAAATCAAACTTTTCTTAGTTGGACGGGTTCAATTTACTCTTTTGTTCCTGGCGAAAAAAAGAAACGCTTGTTTAATATTGTCGGGATGAGTGTGAGTCGATGTATCGCCAATGATGATGAAAGTTGGGATTTTACTTCACGGGAATTAACCTATTATTTAGACCCAGAAACAGGCGAAATTTTGCATAAGTGGGAAAACCCTTGGACTGGGGAAACTGTGACTGTAGTTCATGTTGCAAATAGTCCCGTGGAAGGACATTTTAAAGGGAAATTTCCCGGACAAGTGAACGGGGAAATTACTACTTTTGTGTTTGATTTATTCCCAACTTATCCTAATTCTTTAGCAACAGAGGAAAGATTTAAGGATTACAGTCCCCAAGAAACTTATCAAGCTGCGGAATTATTTAAACTGACAGTTCCGACTAAGGAGTTAGAAAATCTAGACACTGTTACGGTTTCGCAAATGTTTATTGCTTGGGATAGAATCGGTCCTTGGCTACCTTGGATGAAAATGGGAGATAAAGCTGGTAATTTAATTTACAGTGCTTGTGGTTTGAAGGTGAAAGATTTTAGTGAATTGCCTCAATTATTGCAAGATGAAATTAACTCGCGAGTTCCCTTGTATAAAAATGCGCCGAAGTCTCCTTTGGATGATGATATGACTTCTTGGACGTATTTTAAAAAGCATTTTGAGGCTTATTTAGCTGGAGAAAGATTTCCCATTCCTGAAGCGGAAGAATGACGATCGGAATGTAAAATCAAATGATTGTCATTCAAAAATCTCTATATTGTGCCTCAAGATTAACCTTACATCTGTGTTCATCTGTGTTTATCTGTGGACATCTGTGGTAAAAAGAAATCATAATTTTCCGACTTTTACCCGAACTAAAGTACACTTACTTAGAGACAACCTTCCACAAATTCAACTTCTGGAATTTTACCAGATCTATAGCGAGTAACGCGAGTTCCATCAGTTTCAAACAACAAGCGATAATTTTTATCAGCATTATCTTTGGGAACAAAAGTTAAATAATGCCCATTTTGGACATATTTATGGGGAGTTACTTGAATTTGTCCCGGATAAAGTGACTTGATTCTAGTTTCAGTATCCCCAATTTTTGCCCCTTTTCCAGTGGTAATGCGTTTGTTTTCCCGAATGTCAATTCTAGCAATTCGATTATTAATTACCATAAAACTGACACCTTTTGGTTCTCTTTGTGGCTTAAAGTATAAACAACCGCCTTCTTCACCTCCACTTTGAATTTGAACTAACTTAGTTCCCGCTGCTTGTGCGGCTTGATTCACAGTCATTCCTACTCGAATTAGCCCAATGCCATTGATAAATACTTTTGATTCTTCGCTTAACTTTGCTTGGGCATTTACTAAGTTTCCCAGGCAAAGGACTATAATTAAACTCATTAAAAGAATCGAACTATTAACTCTGTTAAACATAAACAAAACCCCTGGTAAAATTCAAATACAGTGTTAAAAAATTACCATCTGGCGCAAAGCATTTTGGAGAAAATTCCCATTCTCGAAGCAGAATAAATTTATTATCTGGTTTTTGGAATATAAACGCTAATGCTCTTTTAAAGGAACTTTTGGTAATTTGATGATAAAGTTCGTCCCCTTGGCTTCCGTACTTTCAACTTCAATCGTTCCTTGATGTGCTTCAGTAATATTCTTGGCTAAAAATAATCCTAATCCCCATCCTGTTTGTTCGTTAGCAGAGATGGTTCGATGAAATTGTTGAAATAGAATGGATTGAGCATCTGGATCGATCGGATTTCCCTCATTATGAACAGTAAGGTTGATGTGTGTTTCAGTTTGCTCGATCGTGAGTGTAATCGGTGTATTAGGAATACCATACTTCACAGCATTAATTGCTAAATTTTCAATTACCCGCCGCATTTCTTTATGGCTGCAATAGGTTCTCACAGGAGAATCCGAAACGATTATAAACCGTTCTCCATAAGTGAATCTCAAATCCTCTACTAACTCTTGGAGAAGCCTGTCTAAATCACATTCCGCAAATTCAAGTTTTAAGCTTTGCCCTGCCCGCAGCCGACTTGCATCAAGTAAATTTTGAATCATCGAATCCATGCGATCGATCGCACTGATCATTCTCGCCGCCACTTCCACATGAGAATCTCCTCGTTCTAGCCGACGCAAAATCAGTTGAGTTCCCAATTTTACCGTATTAATTGAACCTCTAAGATCGTGCGTCAGCGTCACCATAAATAGTTCTTGAATATCTCGTAGCGTCTCGGAGAATTGAGTAGCAGCGTCATTAACTGCTTGCTCAATCGAGTTGATAATAATATCTCGTTCCCTCACTTCTAAAGGCGCTTCTTCCTCTAAAACTTCAAAAATCACCTGACGCAGGAGATGGTACTCAAATATGAGTTCACTTATAGAGTAGTCGGCATACCCCGCCCGTTCACGTCCATGCCGCTTGCCAATCCGTTTGCTCTGTAGCTCATCAGCTTCTATTCTCGCAGCTGTCCTGTCAATCTCGGTTGAGAGTTCATCTACTAGTTGCTTTAAATACAGAGGAAGCGAATTTTGCAACACAAGGGAGTCGTGATGTATTGATGCGTCAACTTGATCGCGTGCCCGCTTCTCCCATATCTGCATAATTCTTTGAGCATTCTGCTTCAGGCGGTCAGAAACTTGGTTAGACATCGTTATTTAATTCTCTCCATAAGTCAAGATAGCAAAGTCCAAAAATAACCATCTGGCGCAACAAAAGAAAAGCTTTTTTCCCCAAATTCATTCACTTCTATTTCCGAAAATCTTTTCACATTACTTTCTTTAATTCGTTGAAAATAATCTTCAATATCACTCACTTTATAAGTGTATAAAGACATTCCTAAACATCCTGGTTGTGCTTGTTCAAAGCAACTGCCCAAAGGCATAGATTCAGGAAACCGAACTATATAAAGTCTTCCCGATCGCGCAGCTTTAAAATCATTTGTAGAAGAACGAGGATCGTCAAAAGCTGTAACTATAAACTTTTCTTGGGGTTGCAAATCAAAAAATTCTCTTCCCGCCTCCGAACTTTCATAAGTAGTTTCCACATCATCTCTTACCCGCAGTAAACCCAATGTTTCTTCATAAAAACGCAGACTTTCTTTACTATCATCCTGAACAATGAGTCCTAAATGAGTAATTTGACTTGCTTTGAAAGCCGAATTTTCATTAATTTTACCGTAATCTGGCAAAGAATAGTTGAACCGTTGAAACAAAACTTGTCGAGTTAAAGGTTGCAGTAATAGCATTTCTCTAACTCCGACAGGTGGATCAATAAAAGGGCGAGTTTGTCTATCTTTGTTATAAATAATTTCCCAATAAGGAGAAGTATATTTAATCGGTAAATCTGCTTTTACTGCTTCTTCAGTATGATTTAAAATATTCATTACATCAGCAGTTAATGTAGTAGTCCAACGGTTGCCTTTCGCTTTCATTGAACTTAATTTTAACCCTTGATTTGTCGGGTTTTCCCATAACATTAAACGTACTAAACCGTGATCTGAATTTTGGTGAAATAAGCGAAAGGAACGTAAACTAGAATTAACACCATATAAATTGTATGCTTTTTCTGGTGATAATTCTCCGGTTTGTCCTATAGTGTAACCAAATTGTCCCCAATATTGAATCAGAGGCATGGCATCCTCTACTCCAATACATACCTCATAAATTCCACCAATTTTGGGAGATGTTTCCATAAATAGGGCCAATTTTTGCTATAGATTTATTGTTATATATTCTACTGACTGGAGGTTGGTAAATCTATAGCAACGCTATACCAAACGAATAATAAATGGATAGTAATAGGGACGCTGGGGATTATGGTAAACTTTGATTATAGCGATAATTGGCATGATGAAACTGGCGATCGCTAAAAGAAACAGTAGAGGAATGCCAATTAACATAAAAATTAGGAAGAAAAATGCGATCGCACACCCATAAAGATTTATGTGGAAATTCAGAGATTCTTTCGCATTTTCTAGCACAATGGGATCTTCATAGAGTAACAAAACGACAATTGGTATAGCAATTGACACAATCATAAAACTAAAAAACACCGATCCATGACATAGCAGCGATAAAATTTTTCTCTGATCCTTGTTCTTCATAAACCATCCTCAGAGTTAAGTTTTACCTATCACCGATCATAGACGATCTAATTTTTTTGTTGTTATCAAACGTTAAAATTAGCGAAAATATCAACTACTTCTGCACCCGATAATCTTTTGATTTTAGGCATATTCTGGCTGTAATTCAAAAGTTAATATAACTGTCGGTTTAGCGACTAATCCAAATTCAGCCGGATCTTCATCTTCCAAATGGAGAGTAACAGCTTCAACGATATTTTTTGCCACTTCATCTAATGTTTCTCCCTGCGTTACCACAGAAATTTCTAAGCACTCGGCTACATAACCTTTTTGTTCGCCTAGACGGATAAAAGCATTTATATTTTGTCGCAGTTTCATTGTTCTGTTGATTCAAGGTAAAGTTCAATTGCTTCTTGGATCTTTGCTTATTTTATCATTATTTACAGTATATTTATGATAATAAATTAAATATTTTCATTCTATCAATGACCATTCCTTCAGAAATATTAGCGATAATCGATCGCCTGAATCAAGAACTAAATGAAACCGAACAAGAAGCAATCCGGGGACTTACTATAATTAGACCTTTATTAACTCGCTTTGGAGACAATCCCATGCTGATCAGGCACTTTGCTTATTTCAATAATTCTTTACTACTGGTTGAATTTTCTAGAAACAGAATTGATAATATAGTTGAGACGATATCATCAGATGAAGTAAATGAACAGCAAATTCAAGAAGCAGGCGAAGATTTGGGAGAACAACTCGGTCGATTGTTAGAAGCTAAAATAAATATTAGAAATATTATCTCTACCTGGGAGGAATTACTGTGAAGCAATTACCGGATGAAAAAAAACAAGCTGAAATGATTAGACAAGTTGAAATAGCCGAACAGAAAATGAGAGAAATGGCAGAATTTGCTGACAAAATAGCGAAAAAGTGGGAACAACGCCTACCAAAAAACCCTGCTGCAAAACAAAAAATCGGTGAAACAAATTAAAATTAAATACTTAGTTGCGCTTCATCCCTAAATCTGGCGCTAAAGCGCAACTACTTACCTATCGGGATAAATTCATTTACCTGAATGGGATTATCCAGAAGGTGCGCTATCATATCTCGATTTGGTGATTGTTCAACTTTAAGCAGAATAACTTTAATACTTTTTTCTTGCTGAAATTGCTGTTTGTATTCTTCGGGAATTTCGATAAATCCATTTTGAATATTGCCTTGGAATTCTATGGCAAACATAGCTGAAATTTTGAAAAAACTATTGATGATTTTCATTATACAATTTCGTTTATTCATTAGGGAGATTTTCGGCGAGAAATTCCCTCATAATTTCCAAGAACAAAGGGTTATTTTTCAACACTTCTAAATCAGCACGATTTTCATTAATTGCTTCGATCCAAAATATAGCCCAATTTTGCCTTACTGTTACTGTATATGGATGTTCTGCGCCTAAGCTGCGTTGCAAAATTTTCCAAGCTTGCAGATGTAATGGTTCGGCTTCGCTGTATCTGCCTTGGGATTTATAAAGTAGGGCTAAGTTATCGAGGTCGGTAGCTATATGGGGATGATTTTCTGGCAAACTCTGGCGATCAATTGACAAGGCTTGCAGAAATAATGGTTCGGCTTCGTTGTATCTGCCTTGGAAAAAGTAAAGTGTTGCTAAGTTGTTGAGATGGGTAGCTAATTGGGGATGATTTTCTGGCAAACTCTGGCGATCAATTGACAAGGCTTGCAGAAATAATAGTTCGGCTTCGCTGTATCTGCGAAGGGAACCGTAAAGTAGGGCAAAATTGTTGAGATCAATAGCTATTCTCGGATGGTTTTCTGGCAGGTTGAGTGTGTTAATTTCGGATGCTTGCAAAAATAATGGTTCCGCTTCACTGTATCTGCCAAGGGAATAGTAAAGTAGGGCTAAATTGTTGAGATCTCTGGCTAAACAGGGGTGATTTTCTGGCAAATTCTGGCGATCGATTGACAAAGCCTCCAGATATAATAGTTCCGCTTCGCTGTATCTGCCAAGGGAGTTGTAAAGTTCGGCTAAGTTGTTAAGGTTACTTGCTATATTTGGATAATTTTTTGGCAAACTCTGACGAAAGATTGACAAAGCTTGCAGATATAATGGTTCGGCTTCACTGTATCTGCCAAGGGAATAGTAAAGTGCGGCTAAGTTATTCAGGATAGTGGCGAAATCGGGATGTTCTTCACCCAATCTTTGTTTAACAATATCCCGACATTGCTGATACCAAACTTCTGCTTGCTGAGAGAAACTTTGACCATAATAAAACCAACCTAAGCGGGTAAAAGGTGTAATCAAATCCTCATCATCCAGAAATTCTGCGAAATTATTTGCTACTTCTTCAATGTGAGGAATCCAAGGACTGAAATTAATCACATCCTCACGAGTCAGCGGGTATTCAATTTCCCTCGCCACTGCTACCATCGACGCAGCAAAATTCCGTTTCATTTCCTCTGCTTCTGTCAACTCATCAAACCGCTTTTGCAAAAATTGCCGAATCAAAGGATGTAAACGATAGGTTTCCTGACGCACTTCCTGAAGCAAATGCCAATGTTTCAAATCCCGCAGCGCCTTTTCCCATTCTTCCTGTTCATCTTCATCTTCAATCCCATCAGTTGAAAAAGGAATCGCCGCTAAAGCATACAAACTCAAATAACAACCTTTTGTTTTCGCTTTTTCATCCAACTGTTCCCAACTTAAATTAATCGCCTCTTCCACCCCAAACTCATACCGCATCAAAGGATTCGCCGCAATTAAAGCCGCATGATCTAATCGCTGTTTTTCCAATCGCCGCAACAACTTAGCCAAAGACAAATTCGGCTGTAAATCGAGATAACGTCCGACTAATTCCAACGCCAAAGGCAAATATCCCAAAAACTGACAAAGACTTCTGGCAATCTTTGGTTCTTGTTTCAGTCGTTCTCTACCAACGATCGATTTTAATAACCGCATCGCCGCCAAAGGTTTGAGCACATCCAACCGTAACTGCTGCAAAGTTGAATCAAACTGAAATCGCGTCGTCAGCAACACTTTAAACCGAGATGATTTTGGTAAAAAAGGTTTAACTTGTTGTTTGTAATCAAACACATCATCAAAAATAAACAGCACTTCCCCCGGATGCCATTTTGACCAACAAAACTGCAACTTATCTGCTATTTCCCAATCATCAGGAGGAACAATATTAAATTGAATTTCCGCAAATCTGAGAATTTGCAGTCCCGCCAAAATTCCCTGCGCGTTTACCCAACAAATCCCACCGGGATAATCTAATAAATGTTGTGTGGCATATTGTATCGCTAACTCAGTTTTCCCCACTCCCCCCATCCCATTAATCGCCGCAATTACTACTTGGCTATTTTTTTGTAAAAGTTGGTGTAATTCTGTTAGTTGTTTGTCTCTTCCGACAAAGGCGATGGAGTTGCTTTTGGGAATATTTTCGGGAGTTGATCCCCCCTGTCCCCCCTTAATAAGGGGGAGAAAATCTGATTCCGCTTGTCCCTCGTTAAGAATGGGGGTAGTGGCTGTAGATTCTTCATCAGTGGTAATTTCTTGCCAATCTAAACCCAGTTTCTCGCAAAATTCGACGAAATTGAGAAAATCTACCTCTTTGCCGTTAAAGAACTTGCTAGCCGTAGCGTATGCTCTCCCCGTTTCCGTTGCGAAAGCTTTGACGCTGGGAAAGCCACACCGTTTTAGGGCTAGTTTAACTCTTTCAATATTTTTTGGGGCTATTTTTAGCGATCGCGCCATAACCAGATTTTCAGGGAATTAGTTATATTTTGGCATTGTTTGAGCGATCGGCCCGATCCGCCTACGATTTGATTATTGTAGGGGCGAAGCATTTGGGCGATAAATTCTGCAAATTACTAAAAATCTTTGTTCCAAATGCTAATGCCTACGGCACGCTACGCGAACGCCCTGTCTCGGCGCAAGATTTAGATATAGGTTATCTGTGGGGCAGGGCGAAGCATTCGGAAAGTTATATTTTGGTTCAGTTTCATAAATTGTCGCCCGAATGCTTCGCCCCTACAAAATTTTTATCCAATACAAAATTTCACATTTAAAAGTTATACACAAGTTATATAAACGCATACATTTGTTAGCTTCAAACGCATTTATCAGCCGAGTTTGATGAGTTTAGTACATCAAACAGGTTAAAAAAATGAAACTCAATCAAAAGCAAAGCCGGGATATTATCATTTTTTTATTAACTACAATCATCGGATTTATCGATCCGAGTTTTTGCACAGGTTTGCAAGTCTGTATATTAGTTTGGCAGTTGTGGGAAAATTGCGATCGCTAATCTCACCATTAAAAAACCCGTGAGTGAGAAGAGAAGATTGGGCGGTTGAAACCGCCTCTACACAAACGAAGTCCGCCTTCGCGGACTAAAGGTTAAGTTGTTGAATTGGTAGAGTATGGATAGAGGTTTTTGGAGGATTAATTTATGTTGGGTTTCGATCGCATTACGTTTAATCCTAAAATTATGGCAGGTCAAGCTTGTATTCGGGGAATGCGAATTCCGGTTTCTTTAGTCGTAAATTTAGTGGCTAATGGTAAAACCGTAGCGGAAATTTTAGAGGAATACCCGGATTTAGAAGCAGAGGATATTCGTCAATCTTTGCTTTATGCGGCGTGGTTAACTCAAGAACGAGTTTATACCTTTACAACTGTTGAAAAAGTCTGATGAAGTTTTTAGCAGATATGGGGATTTCACTACGCACAGTTGCTTGGTTGCGTAGTGCTGGTTATGATATTGTACACCTGCGGGATGAGGGATTACAAAGACTACCGGATGAGGAGATTTTGATTAAAGCCCGTACTGAAGGGCGAATTTTGTTAACTGTAGATTTAGATTTTGCTGAACTTTTAGCAGTGAGTGGTGAAATTTTACCGAGTGTGATTTTGTTCAGATTGGGAAATGAGAATTATCAGACTATTAATGAACGGATGACTGAAGTTTTAAGTCAATGTCATGAAGATTTAGAGGCAGGTGCAATTATTTCTGTGAGTAATGAAAGGTACAGGGTGAGGCGATTACCGATATGAGTAAAAATTGGACTGGCACAAGTGGTACAAACTTATGTACCATTTGTACCAGTCCGATCTCTGAAAGTATGGGCAGTACTGGACTCGAACCAGTGACATCCTGCTTGTAAGGCAGGCGCTCTACCAACTGAGCTAACCGCCCGTGTTTCTCACGCTTACCTAATATAACAGACTCTTAAAAAAATGCCAAGTGGTAGAACGCACGATCGCATAACTTTATGGATATTACCTGTAGTGGCTGTTCTGACGTTCGGACAGACCCAAAGTGGCATTCTTACATTGTTGGTGTCAGGGGGTTTTTTGTTTGGCGGGCTGATGTTTGGGCCAGATTTAGATATTTACTCGCGCCAGTTCCAGCGTTGGGGGTTTTTGCGCTGGATTTGGATTCCTTATCAGAAAAGTCTGCGCCATAGGTCATTTTTATCGCATGGGCCGATTATTGGGACGGCTTTGCGATCGCTCTACCTCACCCTTTGGATTATCATCTTAGGCGGATTGGTAATTTTAATTGCTGATTTGTTGGGAGTAGAAACTACTGGCTGGAAAACTAGCACTAAGTTAGCCTTAGCCTCTGTCTCACAATATAAAGCTGAAGGAATCGCTTTATTGCTGGGATTAGAATTAGGCGCAATGAGTCATTCTTTGTCTGACTGGGGTGGTTCAGCGGTGAAGCGTTTCAAAAATAGTAAGTCTAAAGCTGCTTTGCCACAGTCGTCTAGGGTACAAAAGCGATCAACTACTAAACTCCCCAAACAAAAAATAGAGAAACAAACCACGAAGACACGAAGAACACGAAG
>JBAVZX010000074.1:0-1641 GCA_049589015.1 Phormidium sp.
GATATACATTACCAATCTTTTTTTTCCAAAAAGTTAAGATAAAATCTATCCATAGACTAGTAGACTAAGTATTTTGTATCAGGTTAAATTAACTTGGTATAACTGATTAACCTGGGAATAACCAGAATAGTGTCATACTTAAATTAAACATTAAAAATACTTGTTGAATTAGCCAGGGCAATCACTGATAACCCTAAACTAAGAAAAAAATCTAAACTAAGAAACAAAGCAACTATTGATGTTGCTTCATTCATTGAAGTTGCCCCTTATCTAACTTGCCACATTATGGAATCAATTTTGCACGTAGTTCAGCAACCAATTGTGCCGTTTGCGATTTTGCTGGCGGTAATTCTCATTGTACCTCCCTTATTTGAAAAATTGCGATTGCCGGGATTAGTTGGTTTAATAGCCGCAGGTGTTATCCTTGGCCCTAATGCTTTAAATATACTGCAAACTAAACAGCCAACAATGGAATTACTCTCAGACATTGGGTTAGTTTACCTGATGTTTGTTGCGGGGCTAGAAGTTGATATGGAACAGTTCCGCAAAACTAAATATCGTTCCGCAGGTTTTGGCAGTTTGACCTTCATTGTGCCGCTAATTTTCGGAACAACTGTGGGGCGAGTTTTTGGTTTTGATTGGAATGGGGCAATTTTAATTGGTTCTCTGTTTGCTTCCCATACACTTTTAGCTTATCCAATTGTGAGTCGTCTTGGTGTAGTAGGAAATGAAGCGGTTACAGTGACAATTGGCGCGACAATCTTCACTGATGTTGGGGCTTTGTTAGTACTAGCAGTTTGTATTGGTATTCATAAAGGTGAGTTTACTTTAACTAGTTTATTCACTTTGTTGGGAATGTTAATTGTTTATTCGGCGATCGTTTTATTTGGGTTTGATTGGGCAGGAAGGCAATTTTTCCGGCGGACAGGTGACGATCAAGGTAATCAGTTTTTATTTGTCTTGTTAGCAGTTTTTCTCGCCGCTTTGGGCGCTGAATTAATTGGGGTGGAAAAAATTGTGGGGGCTTTTCTGGCAGGTTTGGCGGTGAATGATGCGATCGGAGAAGGACCAGTTAAAGAAAAGGTAATATTTGTTGGTAGTGTCCTCTTTATTCCCGTTTTCTTTGTGGATATGGGACTGCTAATTGATATTCCTGGCTTTGTGAAAAGTTTGGCATCAATTTGGTTGACATTGGCAATTGTGGTCGGGTTAATTACGAGTAAATTTTTAGCTGCCTTGTTTGCTAAATTATTGTACCGCTACAACAAGCAAGAAATGTTAACTATGTGGTCGTTATCCATGCCTCAAGTAGCGGCAACTTTGGCAGCAACTTTGGTGGGTTTTCGGGCGGGAATACTGACAGAAGAAGTATTGAATAGTGTGCTAGTATTAATGTTAGTAACTGCTACTTTAGGGCCACTAATTACTAGTAAAGTTGCTCCGGGTTTGCGTTTACAGGAGACTAATATTGCACCTGTAGAGCAGAAAGTAGAAATAGAGGAACAGGAGAAAGTTAGCTCTCGTTTTACAGTTGTAGTGCCAGTAAGAAATCCCCAAACGGAAAGGTTTTTGATTGAAATGGCGGCGATATTAGCCAAGCATGAAGGCGGTCGAATTTTGCCATTAGCTATTCCCCAAGCT
>JBAVZX010000075.1:0-2682 GCA_049589015.1 Phormidium sp.
AATGTGACACCCCATTATGGTGCTGCTGCTCAAATGCTGCTTTTGCAATTGGATATGTTGGCTTATGTCGATCGCTCAAAGAGTGAACCTACCTTAGTCATCGGTGCAGGAATTCCTAAAA
Organism: Phormidium sp.; assembly: GCA_049589015.1. Classification (GTDB taxonomy): domain Bacteria; phylum Cyanobacteriota; class Cyanobacteriia; order Cyanobacteriales; family Aerosakkonemataceae; genus Floridanema. Next base: position 122 of record JBAVZX010000075.1, read on the forward strand.
CCTGGCTGAACCAAGCAATCAGCGTTAAAGGATTACAAGTTGGCGGAAATTTGGTTAATTGGAGTTGGGATGGTAAACAAATCAATGTTGAGATGAAAGGGAAAAAAATGAATGTTCAGCTGGGATCAGCTTTCCCTGCCAATACACCCGTGAATCCTCGTTAACTGAAAAAGTGCGAGGGGAGTAGTCAAAAGGACAGCAAGTTGATGATATGAAGCGGGAGTTCTCATCGTTTTGTCTTGAGTGTGGTAAACTCCTGATATACTTGAGTAAGCCGGAATGAAAGGAATTAAAAATCAATTTCTAATTCGCTAAATCCCGGACTTTTGTAGTAAAAGCTGCATTTATTACCAAAAATATCAGGAGAGCTATTTTTGACTTTTTTAGCAAGTCCTACTTAGGGTGAAAATTCAAAAAGTATACAAAGTAGAACAACTCCTAAGTAAGCTTATTGTTGTTTACAAACAGAAAATCACTGTATGAAATCTCCTTATTTAGCAGCGCTTAGACCCCGCCAGTGGACAAAAAATCTCGTCGTTTTCGCTGCTCCGCTATTTGCTTTCAGTATCAATCTAGAATCATTTTTGGGCAGTTTGCTGGCATTTGGACTATTTTGCGCTGCTTCTAGTAGTTTTTACTTACTTAATGACATTGTAGATGTAGAATCTGACCGGAAGCATCCGGTTAAGTGTAAACGTCCGATCGCATCGGGAGAAGTAAGTGTTCCGGTAGCAATTACAATGGCAGTAATTTTGTTAGGTGGGGCAATAATTATTGGTTGGATGCGATCGCGCTGGTTAGGTGCAACGATAATTAGCTATGCTCTACTGCAAGTCGCCTATAACTTAAAGCTCAAGCGAACTGTAATTTTGGATGTTGTGGCGATCGCGATGGGATTTGTGCTTCGAGCATACGCAGGTGGAGCAGCAACAAATATTCCTCTATCTCCCTGGTTCTTACTTTGTACCGCTATGCTAGCTCTGTTTTTGGGCGTGGAAAAGCGCAAAGCAGAGTTAAGGTTGATAAAAATCAATGGTGGTAAAACGAGGGCTGTTTTGAGACGCTACTCTTTGGGATTACTCGGTCGGATGGAGAATGTTGTGACTAACGGAGCTATACTAACCTATGCAATTTGGAGTTCCGGGCCACAAGTTAGTGGTGCTTCAACTCCCTGGATGATGCTGACATTGCCCTTTGTTATGTATGGTATTTTTCGCTATCAACTTCTCAGCGATCCTGAAGAAATTGGTCGCCGAAATGAAGCCGGAAATCACGGCGAAGTAGGTGGTCAAAGTGAAAGACCGGAAGAAGTTTTATTAAGAGATCGACCAATTTTATTGACTGTTGTGGGTTGGGTACTCACAAGTTTTGCTATTCTCTGGTTAAAAACTCAGGGCATCATCATCAGATAAATTGTTTTTATTCACCAAGGAGTTGAGGATAAAGGTGGGAAAGTACTATTTTCCAAGAACAGATTATCGACTGGCAACAATAAAAATTGAATTACTAGAAACCTCTGGAATAAAAGGTGTGATCTTAGATTTGGACAACACAGTTGTTTCAGAGGACGATCGCTATCTATCCCCTGGTGCTGAAGCTTGGATTAAACAAGCAAAATTAGCTGGATTAAAGTTTTATATTCTATCTAATGGTAAGCGTCGCTACCGGGTAAAATATTGGTGTTATCGTTTGGATATAGCAGCGGTTAATCCCGCTAGGAAACCATTTCCTTTTGCATTTTGGAAAGCGATAAAATCTATGAAACTCAAGTCAAAACAAGTAGTTGTTATTGGTGATAGTCGTCATACAGATGTGTTAGGAGCATGGCTTGTGGGTTGTCCAAGTATTCAAGTGGCGACGCTTCCCCATCCTTTTCGCTGGTGGGAAAAGCTATTTGGAAAAAGGGTACAAACACCTTATCCTGTTGAGCATGAACTTGAAGAGTTTGATGTTAATTCCTATCAAAGTTGAAAGAGCAAAGGTATTTTTAGCCAGATAGATTTCAGGATAGTTTCTCATGCTAAGGAACAAGGAAATTCAGTATGCAAAGTAACGTAGTATTTTTTATTTTAATTTTGTTTACGGTGGCTCTAAACGCTGTGGCACAAACGCTCTTAAAACTAGGTTCTGGGCAGAATCCTCTGAATATGTTTTTATTTGGCGGTTTAGCTGCTTACGGATTAAGCACAGTATTTTATATTTTGGTTTTAGGTAAATTTAATTTATCTGTAGCCTATCCAGTTGTGATAGGATTAACTGTTTTAGCAACTACCATGTCAGGGGCAATTATGTTAGGTGAACCAGTTGCCCGAGTGGGATGGATAGGAGTGGGATTAATGATTAGTGGAATTATTGCGATCGCTTTTGGCAAAGTTAGCTAACAGAGACTTTTGATTCTGCATTCGGCGCTTTTAACGAGTTGACGGGAATTCCCCATCCCCTTGTGGGTGGGGATGAGAGGCAAGTCAATCAAGCGGTTCGATGCCGCTTGATTGACAATAATCTATCGAGCTTACCATCAATCCTTTTTGTGCTAAACTAGGGGGATGAGAAACGTTGTT
>JBAVZX010000076.1:0-2519 GCA_049589015.1 Phormidium sp.
AAATAAGGGTCATCAAATAAAGGTTTAGTATCGTTATTTTCTAGTTGACGAGAGCGACCTTGATGGATTTCGTAGCCAGAAATAGGTAAACCGACTTGAGGATAATTAGATGTTACTTGACGCTGACGGACGACTTTTTGCGCTGTAATTAATGTGGTTAAAGGTAATAATCCCAAAGCTTCACAACGTTGGGAATCGTTACCTTCAATTCCTTCGGGATCGGCAATAATTTTACCTAACATTTGATAACCGCCGCAAATTCCCAAAACCGTACCACCGGAAGCGACATATTCTTTAATTGCTTCTGCCATACCTGTTTGTTGCAGAATGGTGTAGTCAGCAATTGTGGCTTTAGTTCCGGGAATAATTACGGCATCAGGATGACCTAAATCTTGTTTTGGGCCAACATATCTGAGATTAACCGTAGGTTCTGCATCTAAGGGATCAAAATCAGTAAAGTTAGAAATTCTGGGGAGACGAATTACGGCAATTGTAATATCACCTTTACTTTTTTTGCTAGGACGTTCAAATAAATCTAAGGAATCTTCTGCGGGAAAATCGTGTTCAATCCAAGGAATTACACCAATAACAGGAATGCCTGTATATTTTTCTAACCATTCTACACCTGGTTGCAAAAGGCTGCGTTGTCCGCGAAATTTGTTGATAACTATGCCTTTAATTAATGCTCGTTCTTCTGGGTCTAATAATTGCAATGTACCGACAACATGGGCGAAGGCTCCACCGCGATCGATATCCACGACCAAAATTGTATTAGCATTCAGATGACGAGCTACCCGCATATTAGTTAAATCGCGGTGTTTCAAATTAATTTCAGCCGGACTACCAGCACCTTCACAAATTACTAAATCGTAATCTACACTTAAAGCTTGTAAGCAGTCGGTAATAGCTTGCCAACCTATTTGAAAATATTGTTCATAGTATTCTAAAGCAGTGCCTCTACCTACAGATCTGCCCTTAATAATTATCTGAGAGGTCATATCGCTTTGGGGCTTGAGTAAAATGGGATTCATTTCCACAGCGGGATTAATGCCAGCTGCCCAAGCTTGGACTGCTTGTGCGTGACCGATTTCTCCGCCATTGGCAGTGACGTAGGCGTTTAGAGCCATATTTTGACCTTTGAAGGGTGCTAAACGCCAGCCTCGTTTGGAGAGGATGCGACAGAGTGCAGCTGTTAAGAGTGATTTTCCTGCGTGGGAGGTAGTGCCCACAACCATAATTGCTTTCATAATGTTAGTTATGTGAGGAGTTGAGAACTATTTTAGGTTGCTGATTTGAGATTTTAGATTGAGAATCAGCTGACTTAACAAATTAAAAGCTTTCTGTTATCTAAAAAGACAATCTCAGCCAGCGAGTGAGAAACTGATAGATGCGATCGCCCCAAGAAGCTGCGGGTATTTCGTTACTTTCAGCAGATAATTTGTCAATGATTTCATGTCCGAGAGGTGTGAGACGAAAGCTGTTAGTAATACCTTGTCCATCTACTTCTCGCCGCAAAACGCCGACTTGAATCAGCCATAGCAAAGAGTTATCTGTGATTAATTGCGAGAGTTGGCGTTGTGTGAATTGGTTTTTGCTGCCAGTAACACCGACAATTTCTTGAAAGTCTACGCTTCTCGAACGCATGGTAGTAAACAATAGCATTCGGAAAGGAGATACTCTGAGCGATCGCTCTGCACGTTCAATAGTTTTTTGGGAATAGGAAAGAGAATTAGTTGCTTTTTGTTTTAGCGAGTTCATTGATAATAAAGGAATTGCCAATAAAGTATACAAGGTTTGTTTATTATCATAAGTCCTTTTTGTCTGGAGCAGTTACCTGTTCCCGAAAAATTCCTGCTGACCCGAATGTAAAATAATGTAAAATTCAGATTGAGAAACAATTTATTACTAAGAGGAAGCTAAAATCATGCCTTTAGCAGTCGGTACGGATGCGCCAGCATTTACAGCCAAAGACACGAATGGTAATACTGTTTCACTATCTGACTTTGCTGGGAAAACAGTAGTTTTGTACTTTTATCCCAAAGACGACACTCCTGGCTGTACCAAACAAGCTTGTAGTTTTCGTGATGCTCAACCAGATTACCAAGGCAAAGATGTGGTGGTGTTAGGAGTTAGCAAAGATGATGAGGCTTCGCACCAAGCATTTACAGAAAAATACAATCTAAATTTTCCTCTTTTAGCTGACACTGATGGTGCGTTGATCAATGCTTACGATGTTGATGGTGGTGGTTATGCCAAGAGAGTTAGTTATGTGATTGATGGCAATGGCAAAATCGTTCATGTTGACGCTTCTGTGAATACAGCCACTCATGCTAGCGATATTTTAGCAGCACTTGGTTTTTGACATACTCCCCCGTCAAGCGTTGCTGTGACGGGGGATTCTCCCGGAATCGCTTACCGGAATTACTGGCTCAACGAGACGACTTAAATCCTCAACATCTCTGTTGAAGACCCAGAGGCCGGATTCTCCCCAGTCGTTTGGGTCGGTTTCTGTTTGCCCA
>JBAVZX010000077.1:0-1873 GCA_049589015.1 Phormidium sp.
AACTTATCCTGTAATTCCAACCGTCGCATCAAAACTTTTAATTCCGGTTTTTCATAGTTTTGAATTAAAGCTTCCACTCCCTGCAAATTCTTTTGTAATCCAACTATTTCCGATTCAATCCCTGGTATCTTACTATTAAGAGCCGCAATTTCTGCTTGCAACTTTTGAATTTCTGGCGGGGTATTTCCTAAACTTAAACCTTTAATCTCTTGACGAGTTTCTGTAACTTGTCGTTCAGCAGACGTTTCTAATTTAATTGCTTCTGCTAACTTAGCTTCCATGATGGGAACTTTTGCACTAGCAGCAGCTAAAGCTGATTCTTGTTCCTGTAATTTCGCTTGTTTCTGAATAATTTCCGCATCTAAATCCAACATAATTATAGATGCTACAGGTTGTCCGACTTTCACCGTATCCCCAGGATTAACCCAGAATTTATTAACACTACCAGGAAACTGCATATAAACAAATCTATGACTATCGGGAAGCGGTTCTAATTTTGCTTCTGTACGTACAGAGTTGGGTATTGGTAGTTGAGCAACCCAAGCTCCTGCTACTATTAAACCACCGATAATTAATAAGCGTCCATAATTAAAGTTGCTAACTTTTTTACTAGAACTAGGTTTTTCCAGATTGGTAGCAGTTTGAGTATTTGTAGTTGACTCAACTTGAGACGCGGGAGGTTTAACTTGTGGGGTGGTCGGAACTACTTTCAGTTTGATTTGTTGGGGTAAGTTGTTGGAATTGGTGGTAGACATGGTTGATTTCCCTTAGTAAAGTGTAGTTAAGTAAATTAGGTAGATTTCTATTTTTGAGAATTGGGAAATAAGAAGTAAATTCCCCAAATAAGTAACAGCATTAAGGCGGTAATCGGAATATTTGTGAAACTCCAATCTGTAACTTGCCAAAAGAGAAAACCGAAGACGCACCAAATATAAATCAAACAGAAGGGTGCGTAAATTGCTAATATCCAACAAGCTTGTTTTGGTTCTTTAATTGGTTTTCCGGTAAATAGATTGGCGTAAAATTTAAATGCACGACTTCTCAGGTTATTGATTCCAGTGATGGCGACAGCGAGGTAATAACCATCAAATTTAGCGAGAGGATTGAGGTTGAGTGCTACTGTGAATAAGGCAGCTGCTAATAGTAAAATGCTGGTGGTAGAAAGCCAGGTTCCTGATGTAGAAAGATTGTACATCCAAAGGGCTATAGCAGCTATAATAAATTGCACTAAAACACCTGCACCAACTACTAAAATGCGTTTAAACCTGGATAAACAATAAGAGTCGCTGGTGTTGGTGTAAACTGCGGGAATCAAAAACATAAATAGTAATCCAACTTCGGGAACTATGCCATCGAAATGTTTTAGGGTGAAGGCGTGTCCGAGTTCGTGAAGTGTGACGACTAATGCCATTAATAGGATAAAGGAAATTAATAAGCTGCTTCCGTAAGCTGTGACTATTTGTTGTCCGTTGTGCAGAATTTCTGGTTGTTGATTAATTCCATTAATGGCAGAGATAGTGAGAAATGTTATGAGAATAAATGCGCTGAATTTTGTCCAGATGAAACGTAGTTTGTCTATATGTTTAGTGAGGAAAGTATCGGGGTTGAAGAGGCGAATTTTGAAGGATAAAAGTTGTAGGGGGTTAAATTTTCCTCGTTGCGGTTTCATGGGGGATGTTCCTTGTAACATTCCGGTAGCGGCGAGGAGTTGTAATAAGTATTTGATTTCGGAGATGCTGATACAGTATTCTTCGGCTATTAGATGAGTTGGTAAATATTGAAGTTGTTCGATGATAGTTTTGTCGCGGGTACTAACTTGCAAAAATGTTACATCTTCTGGGTTTCTTAGTATCCAATAACCGTCTGAATGTGC
>JBAVZX010000078.1:0-6857 GCA_049589015.1 Phormidium sp.
GCGTAGCCTGCCGTAGGCATATCGCTTTTTTAATCTCTTTAATAGTCAACAAGTCTTCTGAACATTTGTTCCTTTTATAGTAATTAAAAACGTCTACAACCCAAAGATTTTAGCAAATGGCTGTAGACGTTTTCATCAATTAAAAACCCAGTTAGTTAAAGGAAACACTGAGTTAATTAAGAACAGAATTAAGATGCTAAGGCAACTTCTACCTTTTGTTGTAATTCACCATTTTGAAAAAGCTCAATCATCACATCTGAGCCACCAATGAATTCACCATTGATGTAAACTTGGGGAATAGTGGGCCAGTTGGAATACTCTTTAATTCCTTGACGAATGTCACCATCTGCTAACACATCTACAGTTTCGTATGTTACTCCTAATGTGTTGAGAATTTGTACCACATTGTTGGAGAAACCGCACTGGGGCATTAGTTTGTTGCCCTTCATGAATACTAAAACCTTGTTTTCTTGGACTAACTTATCAATCCGGTCTTTGAGTTCTGGTGTCATAGTTGTTTCGTAGATTCGCGCAGGTGACGCTAATTGCGATCGCTTACTTTAAATGTTACAACTTGCGGCGAGGAAAGCGCCCAAGAGGATGTGAATTTTACACTAACAAAGTTAGTTTATCGATAACATCCCGCTTGGTCAAGCAACCCAAGCTACAGTTTAAGATTTTGGGGTAGAAGTTTTCAGTGCTAGGGCGTGGATAGCCTCAGAAGACATAGCCTGTTGCAGGGCACCATAAACCATTTGATGCTGTTGTACTAGCCCTTTACCTGCGAACATCGAAGAAACCACACTTACCTGATAATGATCTCCACCACCAGTTAAGTCTTGTACTTCCACTTGGGCATCAGGCATTTCCACCTTAATCATTGCCTTAACTTGTTCTGGGGTAATCATGCAATTCCTCTCACGTAACAAAAATTTGACCGTTTGTTTTTAGTGTAAATTAAATTATTGAGTTGATGAAGTTGGTTGGCGATCGCTATTACTTCTCGGATAGGGAGAATCCACAAAACCCAGTTCAAATAATTGCTGATAAGCCTTTTTTCCTAAATCTCGCGTTGGATTTTGGGAACGAATAATTTGCACCAACAAGGGTACAGCTAATTCTGGTTTATTTTGGGCCCGATGTACCAATGCTAACTGATAGGTAGCTTCATCGCGCATTTGGGCAGTTTCTACCGCCTTTTGTCGTTGGCTATCCGCAATCCGGTTGTCAATTCCCGAAAAACTAGCAGCCAGTTCTTGATAAAAATTAGATAACTGGTTAAAAACCTGGCGAGCTTCTTGGAGTTTTTTCACTGCTAAGTCATAATTTTGGGAAGACACCGCACTACTAGCCTCAGCCATTAGTCGCTGTCCTCCGGGTAAGCTCAGTAAGCTGTTATCTTGATTTAAAGGACGTAGTTGATTGGCATCTGTCCCTTCCAAAGGTTTAGGTTGGGTAGGGGATGCAGGAATAGCGGGTGCTTCTGTTTGGGCACTTACTGATAAAGGCAGACAAAAAGCTGCGATAAGTGCCAGAGAAGTCAAACCGCTAAGGCGAAAGAAGCGAACAGTTGCAGGAAACACCATGAACTCAGCTTTTTTTCTTTGCAGAAATCTAGGATGGATATTAACTTCGGAGTATATTAACATTACCAGGTCGAGTCAACTGCCTCACCCACGAGGGGATGGGGCTTGTAACTAGGAAATAGAATTTCCCGAAACATCCGGGGTATTGACTGACCCCTGCTCCTCCGTCCCGTAGGTAGAGGAGAGAATATAGTTATCACGGACATTTCTAGAAGCATTAAGATCCGCATGAGTTTGGTGTCCGCAGTTTTTGCAATGGAACTTAGACTTATGACGGTTTGTTCTTTTAACGTGCTTACAAACATTGCACTTTTGGGAAGTGTACCGAGGGTCTTGGTGTACCACTCGTTTTCCTAAAGCTTCTGCCTTGTAAGCAAGAAACTGTTCTTGCTGATAGAAAGCCCAACTGCCCAACCATTTGTTCATTTTTTTGCCCCGTCGCTGGGTGCGAATACTGGACAAATCCTCCAGCACAAAAACTGCTACATCTGGTTGGTTGGCTAGCTTTTTACTTACACAATGATTCCTGTCCTTCATGAACCGCTTCTCACGTCCAGACATCGATTTTAAGCGACGTTTAGAACTGCGAGTGCCTTTTTGTTGGAGTTTACGACGATTGAATAAGTAACGTCTTTGAGTATTTCTAATTTGGGAACTTGAGAAGAATTGTCCATCAGAAGTTACCGCTAGATGGTAAAGTCCCCGGTCAATTCCTTGAATTTCTCCACTAACTATTTGCGGATTTTCCGATTCAAAGACCAGCCGTACCCAGAACTGTTTTGAATGCTTTGAGTAAGTTAAAGTTGCACCGCAAAATTCCCAAGTCTCAAAAACTTGTTGGAAGTAATTAGGAATTTCTAGGATTAATTTTACTCGTTTACCAATACAAGACAAAGTTAATTGATGACCGCGCAATGTCATAGTGCGCTTATCATACCTCAGTCCTGACGTGGGTTTCTTTCTCGGAACACGCTTAAATTTAGTAGCTTTGATTGCCTCTAGTGCATTGTCTCTAACTGTTTGTAACAACGCAGAAGGCACACTCGGATATTGTAGCCGCAAGAGAGCGTACAAATCTTTGTGTGCCTTATTTTTGTTAAAAGTTTTGTTCTCTATTGCCCAGTCAATATGTGCATTAAATATTGATGCACACTGTTCCATCAGATTTAAAAATCTTTCATCAGGTAATGTTACTGGAATAGAAATGGTGCGTTTCATTTAACAAGGGGGATTAAAGTTTTGAATCTCTCTATACTGCTCTCGACTAATAAGCATTCTGCTGCTAAGATTAACCATACCACAAATTTTATATGTTTTGTCAATATACGCCATTCAATGAAAATATTGTCTTCCTCCCACGCGAAACACTGCCTTGGCTACCACATCATATTTTGCCCAAAGTACCGCAATCAGGTACTTAAGGGGGCAATCGAGATAGAGCTAAAACGAATTCTTGGTGAAACTTGTCAAACTTACGGGTGGACACTCCACGCAATTGAGATCATGCCTGACCACGTTCACGTTTTTGTGCAAGCAGACCACACTACAGCACCAGTAGAGATAGCCAAAACAATGAAATCAATCTCTGCTGTACATATATTCAGTACGTTCAAAGATTTAAAAAAGCGTAGATTTTGGGGATCTGGACTGTGGAGCGATGGAACGTTTTACTCCTCTGTTGGCGGTGCGTCAGAGGAGGCAGTTAAACAATATATTGCGACTCAGAAGCAACGCGGATAGTCTTAAATTAGGGGGCATCGAACCCCCTAATTTAACCGCGCTTACATCCCCGCCCACGAGGGGACGGGGTTTTACGCACGTTTAATAAATAGCATAAATCAACTGGATGTATAGATTGATTCATCCAGTTGCGATCGCATTCAGCCGATATAGTTTTTTTGGCTACCAACCTAAATCAGGACAAATTTGTTCCCTTCCCTCGCCAAAATGTCCCGCTTTAGACCGATAGCCGTTTTTTTAGTTTTCTTTAAGATTCTTTAGCCAGAGAACCTTCGATCGCCACAATAACCACGGTAATATTGTCTCGCCCTCCATTGTTTTTTGCTGCTTCTACCAGAGCAGTGGCGGCTCTGTCACATAAAGGATACTCTAGCAACTCGGCTATCGCTGATTCTGAGAGTTCTTCTGTGAGTCCGTCGCTACATAAGAGAATGCGATCGTCTTTTTGAACATCGAGGTCGTGAATTTCTACCTGAGCTAAATCTTCCCTTCCCAAACATTGGGATAACATGTGTCGCCAGGGGTGAGTTTTAGCTTGTTTGGGGGTCAGCGCTCCTGCTTTCGTAGCTTTGGCGACCCAGGTATGATCTTCGGTAATTTGCTCCAATTTTGAGGAACGCAGACGATAGAGGCGCGAGTCACCTACATGAGCTACCCAAGGACAGTCTTCTCTAAACACTAAGACTACGGCTGTCGTTCCCATATCTGACCGTTCTGGGTGTTTGCCTTGGTCGCTTAAAATTGCTTGATTTGCTTTATGGAACGCTTCTTCTAAGAGGATTTCCGAATCTTGGGCGGAATCCCAATGTTCATCAAGATAGGACTGGATAGTGTTAGTAGCTATCCAACTTGCCTCTTGACCGCCCGCGTGTCCGCCCATTCCATCGGCGACGATAAAAAATCGTCCTTTTGGGTCGATGTGATAAGCATCTTGATTAAATTGGCGAACCAGTCCGGGGTCAGAAACACCCTCAAAGCTACTTTTCATAACCTTGGTAATATACCAATAATAATGAGCAACGAAATCAACTTAGAACATTCTTTCATAGCGGTCTAAGCGTCGGAGCAACCGAATTAAAGCTACAGAGACTATAGCTGCCACTAAAGCGGCAATGATTGCTAGACCTACCTTATCATGAACGAATAAGATAGTAGCGGAAAGTGTAAAAGCACTTATTATTACTCCGTATGTGGTACCCATTTGAGTGCCATTAATTCGACGCAAGATGCGGTCTGTTTCTGTGGAACGGACGCGCACCCGAATATCGCCCCGCTCTAGTTTCTCTAGTGTATCTTCAATTCGCCTGGGTAGACCAAGGGCGGTGCTGCTAACTTGTGCCGCTTGACGACCGAGTTCTCCTAATAGGCTATTTGCCGGATCGAAACCGTTTCCTTCGCTCATAAGCTGCATTGTAAAAGGTTGAGCAACTTCCATAAAGTTGAATTCAGGATCTAAGCCTTTACCGACTCCTTCCAGGGTAGAAAAGGCACGCATGACAAAGGTAAAGGTAGCGGGAAAGCGAAATGGCTGATCGTAGGCTATTTCGTATAGGTCATCAGCGATCGCATTTACCGACTGATTTTCAAACGGCTTATCCATGAAGTTATCCAGCATATACTGGATCGATCGCCGTACTGGGCCCATGTCATCGGTAGGAGATAATGCACCGAGTTTAACCAAGGAATTCATTACCCGATCGCCATCTTTCCCAGCAATCCCAAACAGCGTTTCCATCAGCTGTTCGCGCACGTTAGTTTCAATTTTCCCCATCATGCCGAAGTCGTAGAAAATCAAAGCACCTTCAGGACTAACAGCGATGTTACCCGGATGAGGATCGGCGTGGAAAAAGCCATAATTCAGCAATTGTTGTAAATAAGCTTTTGCTCCTAATTGAGCTAAAGTTCTCCGATCCAATCCAGCTGTTTCTATAGCTTCATAATGGCTAATTTTAATTCCCGGTAAATACTCCAGAGTGACTACTCTTGGTGAAGTATAGCGCCAATAAACCCGAGGCACTTTTACCCAATCAGCGCTGCGAAAATTCCGCCGAAAAGTATCAGCATTCCGCCCTTCATTTAGGTAATCAATTTCTAGCCACAAAATCCGACAACACTCTTCATAAATCCCTAACCAATCTCGACCCCGACCCCAGTTAGGATGATTTTGAAAGTAACGAGTGATGCCTTTAAGAATTTCTAAATCGATCGTAAACAGCTTAACTAAACCTGGGCGCTGTACCTTCACTACTACCTCTTCGCCAGAATGTAGTTGTGCTTTGTGTACTTGTCCCAAACTAGCTGCTGCTAAAGGGATCGGGTCAAAACTGCGGTAGAGTTCCGGGACTTTTTTGCCGAGATCCTGCTCAATAATTGCTTCTACTTGTTCATAACTAAAAGCAGGTACTTTATCTTGCAGTTTGCTGAGTTCCTCAACATATTCGCCGGGAAACAAATCAGCCCTAGTCGAGAACAATTGTCCAACTTTAATAAAAGTCGGCCCTAAATCGAGGAAAGTATCTCGAATCCAGATGGCTTGTTGTTTACGTCTAGCAGCTTTTTTCTCATCAGTCATTCCCCCTGGATAACTCCAGGGTTTACTATCAAGCCATAATTCAAACATTAGGGTGAGAACGAAACCCCAAATGTCTAAAAAACGGCGTTGACGAGAGTAATTTTCTCGATTCCAACGGTAGGCTTTCTCTTTGTACGGTTTTCCCATATTCCAAGACCTGCCTGATACCTTTGGGAAGACAACTCCTTCGCCTGGGGAAAGTTTTTCTGAATATTCAGAATATTGGCGATCGCTATATCGCTTGGGCATGAGATGGTAAGGCAGGACAGATACTCGCGTTTACAGCTTTACTTAACATATAAATCAAGAAAAGATTATTTTCTTGACTATCATTGATCGGCAGCAAATTAAGCTACCGTCTTTTCTATACTATACAGACCTAAAGCAATTAACGGGTAAAGCGACTAGAAGTAAAAAACTTTTAGCCAAGGGTTGAGTCAACTTGACTCAAAATTCCCGATCGCTTCACCCAAGTTAAACAGAACGATTGATGCGATAACGCTGCAATTCGGCGCGTAATTCGGCAACTTCGGCTCTGAGTTCATCAATCATCGCTTGCAAGTCTTGTTCTTGATTTGGTGCAGAACCATATGAAGAACTATAGCTACTAGTCCGCCCCTGCATAAACAATTCTTCTTCTCGTCTTGCCCTTTCTAAAACTTGTTCAGTAAATTGGCGCAAGTTTTCCCTTTGTTCAGCATCAAATTTACCGACTTCACTCATAAAGTTAGTTAGGGCAGACTCGACTTGCTGGTTAAGAGTTTCGGCAACTGCTCTGCCCACAAAAAAAGCTTGAATTAGAGGATTACTCATGGAAAGTTTCTTGCTTTAGAACCGAATGAATTATAACGCGCTCTGGAGAGGAGGGGGGTAAAGGACAAGGTAGTAGGGGCGTACCTGCGTGTGCGCCCAGTACCTGCCTGTGCGCCCAGTACCTGCGTGTGCGCCCAGTACCTGCC
>JBAVZX010000079.1:0-6221 GCA_049589015.1 Phormidium sp.
GTACTTAGCCCGTCGTCGTATTGGTAAAAGATTGGAAGCGGAAACTTCTTTGAAATGGCCTGATGACCTGTACATTTGTTCTTTTTCTTGCCGCACTATTATTTATAAAGGGATGGTTCGATCGGCAGTTTTGGCAGAATTTTACACGGACTTAAAAAACCCAGAATATAAGAGTAATTTTGCCGTTTACCATCGTCGTTTTAGTACGAATACTATGCCTAAATGGCCTTTGGCTCAACCAATGCGGCTATTAGGGCATAATGGGGAAATTAATACTTTGTTGGGCAATATTAATTGGGTGATGGCGCGGAAAGCTGAATTAAATCATCCAGTTTGGGGAGAAAATATTGATGATTTGAAGCCTTCAGTAGATGTCAGAAATAGTGATTCGGCAAATTTGGATAATGTTTTAGAATTGCTGGTGCGTTCTGGACGATCGCCAATGGAATCATTAATGATTATGGTACCAGAAGCTTACAAAAATCAGCCGGATTTAGAAGAACATCAAGAAATTGTTGATTTTTACGAATATTACAGCGGTTTGCAGGAAGCTTGGGATGGTCCTGCATTGTTGGTATTTAGTGATGGTAAGCAGGTGGGTGCTACACTCGATCGCAACGGCTTAAGACCTGCTCGATTTGTTACTACTAAAGACGGCTGTATTATTGTTGCTTCGGAAGCCGGAGTAGTAGATATTCCTGAAACAGAAATTCTGGAAAAAGGTCGGCTTGGCCCCGGTCAAATGATTGCGGTTGATTTAGAATCTAAGGAAGTTCTGAAAAATTGGGAACTGAAAACTAGAATTGCTCAGAAATTACCTTATGGTGAATGGTTGAAAAATCGGAAAACATTGCCATCTCAACCTTTCCTAGAAACTAGATTGTTGGATGAACAAAATTTGCTGCGATGGCAATCTGCTTTTGGGTATACGATCGAAGATGTAGAAATGATTATCGAAGAAATGGCGGCGAGTGCCAAAGAACCGACTTTCTGCATGGGCGATGATATTCCTTTGGCGGTGCTTTCTGGTCGTCCACATTTACTCTACGATTACTTTAAACAACGCTTTGCTCAAGTTACAAATCCATCAATTGATCCTTTGCGGGAAAAATTGGTGATGTCTTTGAGTATGACGTTGGGTGAACGGGGTAATATTTTGGAAGCAAAACCGCGATTTGCTGAAAAGCTGTTAATTCAGTCTCCCGTATTGAGTGAAGCTGATTTAGAAACAGTTCAGAATTTTGGCTTACAAACAGCTACTTTATCTACACTTTATTCTGTAGAAAATGGCCCTGATGGTTTAGCAAAAGCTGTTAGTAAACTTTGCCTAGAAGCAGATGCAGCAGTTAAATCTGGCGCGAAGATTTTGATTTTAAGCGATCGCACAAACGAGGGACTTAGTGCTGATAATACTTATATTCCACCATTGTTAGCAATGGGTGCCGTTCATCATCATTTAATTGGTGAAGGACTGCGGATGAAAGTGTCGATCGTTGTTGATACAGCACAATGTTGGAACACCCATCATTTTGCTTGTTTAATTGGCTATGGTGCAGCTGCTGTTTGTCCTTATTTAGCCTTGGAAACTGTGCGGAGTTGGTGGGAAGATCCCAAAACTCAAAGCTTCATGGAACGAGGGAAAATAGCCAAATGTACTGTAGAAAACGCTCAAGCTAATTACAAAAAGGCTGTGGAAGATGGGTTGTTGAAGATTCTCTCGAAGATGGGAATTTCGCTACTTTCTTCTTACCAAGGAGCACAAATTTTTGAAGCGATCGGCATCGGCCCCGAACTATTAGAATTAGGATTCAAAGGTACAGCTTCTCGGATTGGTGGATTAACTGTGAAAGAATTGGCATCAGAAGTGATGTCCTTCCACAGCAAAGCCTTCCCAGAATTAACAATTAAGAAATTGGAAAACTTTGGTTTTGTGCAGTTCCGCCCAGGTGGTGAGTATCACATGAACTCCCCAGAAATGGCGAAAGCTTTGCATAAAGCAGTAGCAGACGAAAAGCAGAAAGCAGAAGGCAAAGGGCTCAAGGGGGAAGGAAACAACTATTACGAACTGTACCGGAAAATTTTGTCATCACGTCCGGTGACAGCTTTGCGGGATTTGTTGGAGTTTGAGAGCGATCGCCCATCCATCCCCATTGAAGAAGTAGAATCAGTCACAGAGATTATGAAGCGCTTTGCTACTGGGGGGATGTCCTTGGGTGCTTTGTCACCAGAGGCGCATGAGACTTTAGCGATCGCCATGAACCGCATTGGTGGTAAATCTAACTCAGGTGAAGGTGGAGAAGATCCCAACCGTTACAAGATTCTTAATGATGTAGATGAAAATGGTTTATCGCCAACCTTCCCACATTTGAAGGGTTTGCGGAATGGCGATACCGCCTCCAGTGCGATTAAACAAGTAGCTTCTGGTCGTTTTGGCGTGACTCCAGAATACTTGATGAGTGCCAAGCAAATCGAAATTAAAATTGCCCAAGGTGCAAAGCCGGGAGAAGGTGGACAGTTACCTGGTAAAAAAGTCAGCCCCTACATTGCCATGTTGCGCCGTTCCAAGCCCGGAGTGACTTTGATTTCGCCACCTCCGCACCATGATATCTATTCAATTGAAGACTTAGCCCAGCTAATCTTTGATTTACACCAAATTAACCCCAAGGCTGCCGTTTCCGTGAAATTAGTCGCCGAAGTGGGTATTGGGACAATTGCAGCGGGTGTGGCTAAAGCCAACGCAGATATTATCCAAATTTCTGGTCATGATGGCGGAACTGGTGCCTCGCCTTTGTCTTCGATTAAACACGCCGGGAGTCCTTGGGAATTAGGATTAGTGGAAGTGCATCGGGTGTTGATGGAAAATCAACTGCGTTCCAGGGTGATTTTACGGGTTGATGGTGGCTTTAAGACTGGCTGGGATGTAGTGATGGGTGCCCTGATGGGTGGTGAGGAATATGGCTTTGGATCGATCGCGATGATCGCAGAAGGCTGTATTATGGCACGCATCTGTCACACAAATAATTGCCCAGTTGGTGTAGCGACACAGCAAGAACAACTGCGGAAACGGTTTTCTGGTGTACCGGAGAATGTGGTGAATTTCTTCTACTATGTAGCCCAAGAAGTGCGATCGATCCTCGCCCAACTCGGTTATCATTCCTTGAATGAGTTAATTGGGCGGGCAGATTTGTTAAAGATGCGCGAAGATGTCCAATTAACTAAGACTGAGCATTTGGACTTGTCTTATTTGTTGGCTTTGCCAGATACTAGAGTTGATCGCAGTTGGTTGTCACATGAAGAAGTTCATACCAATGGCCCTGTTTTAGACGATCGACTTTTAGCAGATCCCGAAATTGCCGCAGCTATTACTCATCAAACCGAAGTCACCAAAGAAATGGTTGTGGTGAATACCGATCGCACTGTGGGAAGCAGGTTATCTGGTGCTATCGCCTCAACTTATGGCAATACTGGCTTTGAAGGTCAGATTACCCTCAATTTAAAAGGCAGTGTGGGTCAAAGCTTCGGCGCTTTCAATTTGCCAGGAATAACCTTGAATTTGTCAGGAGAAGCAAACGACTATGTAGGTAAGGGGATGCACGGTGGGGAGATTATTATTAAACCTCCCGCCGAAGCTACCTACGACGCTTCGGCAAACGTGATTGTGGGTAATACCTGCCTTTATGGGGCCACTGGCGGAGTATTGTATGCCAATGGTCAAGCTGGGGAACGCTTTGCCGTGCGGAATTCGGCTGCTAAGGCAGTGATTGAAGGCGCTGGCGACCACTGTTGTGAATATATGACTGGTGGTGTAATTGTGGTTTTAGGCAGAGTAGGTCGCAACGTTGGCGCAGGAATGACTGGCGGTTTGGCTTATTTCTTGGATGAGGATAGTAGTTTCTCTAAGAAGGTTAATGGCGAAATTGTCAAGGTGCAACGGGTGTTAACTTTGGCGGGTGAGGCACAGTTGAAGGAACTGATTACGGCTCATGCTGAGTGTACTGGCAGTAAGAAGGCGAAACTAATATTAGAGCATTGGCAATCTTATTTACCAATGTTCTGGCAAGTGGTTCCGCCTTCGGAGGCTGATTCTCCTGAAGCTAACCTTTCCAACGAGGCTGATAAGGTTTTCAGTGCAGCTTTATAAACGCGGTTTTTAACCCGGATTTGGTTATTCCGTTAAGAAACTGGGTTTGATGCGTAGGGAACAGGGAAGAGGATAAATTCTTCCCTGTTTTCGGTTTTTCTGCTGTTCTACTATCTGGCTTTTGGGGTGCTTGGCTCTTGGGGTGCTTGGCTCTTGGGCTGTTTGGCTCTTGGGCTTTGTTCCATTCTCAGTAGTTCAGGGACGGTGACGAATTTGTAACCTTGCTTTTTCAAGGTGTTGATGATGATTGGTAGGGCTTGAACGGTGCGTTTGCGATCGCCTCCGCCGTCGTGCATTAATATCATGCCTCCTGGTTGGGCGTTTTTGAGGACTTTGTTGATCATTGTGTTGACTGAAATTCTGCGGGCGTAGTCTGTGGAGTCGGCTGACCACATCAGTACACTATATTTTTCAGAGAGGGCGTAACCTGCTGGCCCATTGGTTAAGATTCCGCCTGGGGGACGAAAGAGGGTAGTTTTGACTTTGGTGGTCTTTTCGATAATTGCCGCTGTGTCGTTAATTTCATGGGATGCGATGGCTTTACTCATCTTCCGGTAGGAGTGATTCCAGGTGTGATTGCCGATCGCATGACCTTCTGCAACTACCTGTAAGGCAATCTCAGGAAATGCTTCTACGTTTCGCCCGATCCAGAAAAATGTACCTTTAATATTCTCTTTTTTGAGAATTTCCAAGATTAGCTGACTATATTTTGGCCAAGGGCCATCATCGAATGTTAAAGCAATAACTTTATTTTGCGGGGCAACATTAACCTCTTTAAGAGTTTTTCCCTGAAATTTGGCTGGTGGACTAAAAACTTGGGGTTCTAGTTTATTTTTGTCAACTGAGGAAGTTTGTTCATGGTTACTTGGCTGAGCTTGTAATTTTTGATTCTCTTTTCCCTCAGTACCCTGAACCGGAGATAAATTATTTGTTAATGACTGTGATTGCCCTGTTACTAAAGGATTTTTTGGGTAGGGTACTTGCTGATGGGAGTGATTCATTGACAAACTCACTCCAATCACAAAACTACAAACAGCCGCGAACAAAGTCATATAGGTGAAAGTCCGCAAGTTCCTGCGACTAACCTTGATCATCTGATTTTTTACACTCCTCACTATAAATTTAGGGATGTTTAGCATCCCTGCATAACAAGAAACTCTAAGGAAAACATAAAGAGTTTGTCTGATCTAGATAATCATGTCATGCCAGAAGCTGAAACAAAGAAAAGTTATTTGGTATAAGTTATACACATAAAATTGACAAAATTATTATAAATATAGAATTATTATAAATATATAATAATTTGTGAAATGGTTGATCGATCGGGAATCCAGTCCCCTATGTCCAAAATCAGGATTTTCTATCACCAGTACAAGAGAGGTGAATCTAGATCCCTGAATTCTTGAAGAATTCGGGGATCTGGGCAAAGAATTGGGAATTGCTTAGTGCTTAGTTCTGGGTTTTTCGCCTGTAGAGACTAGTAATTTGCTGAATAACTTGGGTGATACTTAAGCCATCAGTTTGAATTTCGATCGCATCACTAGCTTTTTGCAAGGGCGCAATCTCACGGTGGCTGTCTTTCCAGTCACGTTCGGAAAGGTCTTTTTGCATTCTTTCCAAACTGAGTTCAGCCTCGCCCTGATTTTGTAAATCGGCACGACGGCGACGGGCTCGTTCTTCAACTGATGCAGTTAAGAAAATCTTTAGTTCCGCATCGGGAAAAACATGAGTACCAATATCTCGACCTTCGGCAACTAAGCCGCCTTTTTCGCCCCATTGTTGCTGTTGTTTAACTAGTTCGTTGCGGACAGCTTTTTGGGCTGCGATCGCAGAAACATTAGAAGTAACTTCGGTATGGCGAATTTCTTGAGTACATTCTTGACCATTGATCCACACGCGCACCCCGGTTTGGGGATCATCACTCGTGCGGAGATCAATTTGACAAGTACTAGCAATTTCTGTCACCCCTGGTTGATCGTCAACGGAAATGCCTGATTTCAGGACTAACCAAGTTAAAGCACGGTACATTGCACCCGTATCCAGATATAGTAGTCCCAGATTTTGGGCTACAGATCTTGCT
>JBAVZX010000080.1:0-2637 GCA_049589015.1 Phormidium sp.
TAGTAAACTAGCTTTTGCAGCTTCAGTGGGGAGATTGTATCACCGACATCTCGATCGACACGGTACAAGAAATAACGCGCAATATCTAAAGCACTTTTCATCGTTTAAACCTTAAAAGCTACAGGCATCAAGTTTAAAGTTACTCCTCCATACTCATATTATTTTAACAAATTATGTTCCACGTTTAGCTGTTTTTGATTTCATTGCAGCTAAAGTTTCGGCTGCATTTTCACCCATATCAGCATTTCGGGAAGAATTATTTTCTCTATTATTTCTACCTTCTAACAAAGCATCCATCGCTGGGTTGATTACTTCCTTAATCTCCCCATCTTCACCATGAATTACTACCTCAAGCCATTGAGTCTTAGCGACTCCAATTGCATATTTCAAAGCTGCTTCTTGTGAAGGAAACTTTTTGCCTGACTCTGGGACAGTTTCTTCTGTTACTATCCACATATCTCGATCGAATACAACGTGCAATTTGTGATTTAATTCTTTCAGTACCTTTTCGCGCAAACCTATTACTGTAATCCCAACTATTGTATTAGTTTGTTCATTATAACGGGCAATTATTCCCTCACCAAGTTCGATCGCAATAGCTGATGATGTCTCTCCCAACGAAATATAAAGAATATCTGCTGTTCGATCGTAATCACCTGTAATGTTAGGAGAATCTTCCAGAATTTTAATTAAAGTGTCCATATAATTCTCTTTGTGGTTGATGGGCGATATCGTAAATAGGCGGTTTTGATAAATCCATCTGAGCGATCGACCTCTCGATAGACTACCATTAAATATTTCCTACTTTCTGTAATTCCAGCGTAAGGGCGAACAGCCACAAACTCATTTATCTCTTCCCCTTCTTGAATAAAATCAGGGTCTTCAACAGTTTCTAAAACTCTATTGTAATGCTCCTCCATCTCAGGGTGTCCGGTTATAATATGTCTCCATCCGCTTGACTCAAGACGAATAAGTACACCATTAACTGAATGCCCTATCCACAGTATATTACTTCCCTCTGTCATTCTATCTTTGAGTTTGGTTAAATTAAGAATTTCAATAGTAAAAGGGCATCACAATAGATGCCCCTTGACTTGCAGTTAACAGTTAACTACGCCCCAACAGCTTCTTTCGCTGCATACATTACTTCAACAGTAATCTGCGAAATGTTCCTTTCACGGGCAAACTTTTCGGTATTTCGCTTCACTTTCCCTCGGACAAAACCAGGAACTTTATTCAATTCTCCCTGTGCTTCTTTCGTCCAACCTAAGTCGGAATCAGCAGAAATTCCTTTGGTAATTACTTCTTTGGTATCATGTCCGCCGAAGATTTCTAATAGGTGATCTTCCATTCCCAAAGTAAAGGAATTGTAGATTAAATCAACTATTTGATTTGTGCCTTCGTAACCGACGAAAGGTTTGTAACCAATGGGGAAGTTTTGAATGTGAATTGGTGATGCAATTACGCCGCAGGGAATATCTAAACGTTTACCGACGTGGCGTTCCATTTGGGTGCCGAAAATGGCGGAGGGTTCGACTCTGGCGATCGCATCTCCGATCGCACCATTGTCATCACTAATAATCACTTCATCGCAATATTCGCTAACTTGTTCCCGGAACCAATCAGCATCATATTTACAATAAGTTCCCGCCCAAACTACATGAATTCCCATTTCACGAGCGAGAATTTTGGTAATAGCAGCAGCGTGGGTATTATCTCCAAAAACAACCGCTTTTTTCCCAGTTAAATTCTGACAGTCAATGGAACGAGAAAACCAAGCAGCTTGGGAAACATACAAGGTTTGTTCGTTGATGAATTCTTCATAATCAACTTCCCCACCTTGGGCATTAATTACTTGTTGAATTTTGCGGATACAACGCGCAGTTTCTACCACTCCCATTGGGGTGATATCTATATAAGGTGTGCCGAATTCTTGTTCTAAATATTTAGCTGCCATTAACCCAATTTCCCGATAAGGAACTAAGTTAAACCAGGCTTTCGGCAGATTTTTTAAGTTCTGAACGGAAGCACCTTCGGGAATTACTTGATTAACTTCAATTCCCAAATCAGCCATTAACTTTTTCAGTTCCATGCAATCATGTTGATTGTGGAAACCTAGCGTTGTCATGCCAATAATATTAACCGATGGTTTTTCGGTTTTACCTTCGGGAAGATTGCCTTGTTTCCGGGCTTTCTCTATATAATATTGGATGATTTGATGCAAAGTGCGATCGGCTGCTTGCAACTCATTCACGCGATAATGATTTACATCTGCTAACATCACATCGCCTTTCGCTTCAATCTGGGCGCGATCGACAAAATTCTGCAAATCTTCCTGTAAAATACTAGAAGTGCAAGTCGGAGTTAGCACGATCAAATCTGGATGTTCTTCCTGATCTTTGCGCGTAATATTATCAACAACTCTTTCTTGGGAACCTCTAGCTAAAACGTGACGGTCTACAATACTAGTGGTCACAGGAGTAAAATCTCTTTCCCGTTCTAACATCGATCGCATCACATTAAAATAATCATCCCCCAAAGGCGCGTGCATGATCGCATGAACATTTTTGAACGAACTAGCAATCCGTAGCGTACCAATATGTGCCGGACCTGCATACATCCAGTAAGCTAATTTCA
>JBAVZX010000081.1:0-5179 GCA_049589015.1 Phormidium sp.
ATTTTTTATGTTGCTACTAAACCCAATTTAGGACATTTTCACGGATTAGCTCAACATCAAACCTTAATTTTACCTGTGTTCAATCGGTTTGAAAATCCCCATCAAACTACCACAGAATCGGGGAATAATTTTGTGCGGTTAAATGATGTGGGAACCAGTCATTTACAACCTTCTGAAGCTGACTTAATTTCCGAAGTTGAATTACTCACAGAAATTGCTCACCGCATACATGGAGAAAGTCCGATTAATTGGCGGAAACTGCAAGATACTAGCTATGTTAGAGAATTAATTGCTAAAACCATTCCCGGCTATCAAAAAATTGCGACGATTGACAAAACTCAAGAAGAATTTACCATTGACGGGCGGATTTTTACCGAACCAAAATTTGCCACATCTTCGGGTAAAGCTCAAATGTTTGTGACACCTTTACCGCAATTATCTTTACCAACTAAAGCTGATTTTGGTATTTCTGAGAATCAAGCAGGAATTGCCGTAATTTTAGGTACTGGACGCAGCTACGGACAACATAATACTGTAGTTTATCGTCAGGAAGATAAGTATCGGGGAATGCCACACCGCTATTGTATTTTAATGAATCGTTTGGATGTGCAGAATGCAGGGTTACAAGAACATCAACGAGTTTCTGTCAAAGGAGATGTGGGAAAATTAGATAATATTGAGATTATTTGCGGTGCAATTCGTGAAGGAGCCGCTTTTATGTTTTATCCTGAAGCTAATGTTTTGTTTAGTGCTAATATCGATTCGCGCAGTGGTACACCTGCCTATAAAAGAGTTCCTGTTTGTGTATATGTTAATTGACACTCCACTGACTAAAGTTAAGGGGATTCTATCTGCGTTAATTAATCTTTTTTTTTGAACCGCGTTCGCGTAGCGGTGCGTAGCACTTAGACGCGAAGAGCGCGAAGGAAGAAGAAGAAAGAAGATAAAAGGAGTAGTTAACTGAAATTGGGTATCAGTAGTTTTTTGTAGGGAAGAGAAGGACTGAAGTCCTTACAACAAACTTACGCTTACATCTGCGTTTATCTGCGTTTATCTGCTTTCATCTGCGTTCTAAAAAAAATTCCTAACTCTTTTTTCAGATAAACTATTAATATATCTACTTCCCTGGAGACGCAAATGTTTGGATTAGGATTACCAGAAATCGGCATTATTGCTGTAGTCGCTCTACTAATTTTTGGCCCGAAAAAGATCCCCGAAATGGGTAGTGCTATAGGTAAAACTTTAAAAGGTTTTAAAGATGAAATGAACAAAACCCAGGAGGGGGCACAGGAGCAGGAGAGCGGGGGAGCAGAGGAGCAGGGGGGCAGAGGAGCAGGGGAGAAATAGAATTTACTTGTTTATCTTTTTCCTTTCTTTCCTTCTGCCTTCTGCCTTCTGCCTTTTCTAATTCCCTACTGACGAGGTAACGGCATTGGTAGATTCTACCGTTGCAGGTTGTTGTACTGCGTCGGGGATGGGATTACGGGCTTCAATTAAGCTGACAGCACGGCTTACAGTTTCGGGCAAAATTACTACCAAACTGTTGACAGTGGCACTATCTAAAGCGGTATTAATCGCTTTTGTTTCTTCCAGAATTGTTTCATAGTTAAAATCTGGTTTTGTTTGCTTGATGCCTTCGATAATTAATCTGGCACCGTCGCCGCGTTCTCTGCCTCTGTTATCATCATCTTCTTTGACGATGATCCGATCGAACATCTGGGCCGCCAACTTCCCTATCTGCACAAAATCTTCATCCCTGCGATCGCCAGGACCCCCCACTACCCCAATTCTTTCACCGGGCCAACTGCGAACAAAACCACCTAAAGCTTCGTAACTGTGGGGGTTGTGGGCATAGTCAATTAAAGCATGATATTTGCCCAAGTTAAACAAGTTCATTCTCCCTGGCGTTTGGCTGCTGGAAGCGCGGAAGGTCTTAATTGCCGATCGAATCACATCCACATCTACCCCTTGCACAAAAGCAGCTAAACAAGCAGCTAAAGCATTTGCAATCATAAAAGGTGCTTTCCCACCCATTGTCAAGGGTACATTAATCGCCTGTTCAATTCTAATCGTCCAATCTCCCTTCAAAATTGAGATATAGCCGTTTTCATAAACTGCGGCAATTCCCCCAGAGCGAGTATGTTCTTTAATTAACTCAGACTCAGAATTCATCGAGAAGTAAGCTACCTGTGCCTTTGTCCGTTGCGCCATTGCCGAAACTAAGGGATCGTCAGCATTGAGCACTGCATAGCCGTTGGGGTGAATCGCTTCCGCGACTACACTTTTAACGTGAGCTAATTTTTCTACTGTGTCAATATCAGCAATGCCCAAGTGATCGGCGGCGACATTGAGAATTACACCCACATCTGAGGCATCAAATCCTAATCCCGATCGCAAAATCCCACCCCTAGCAGCTTCCAACACCGCCATTTCTACCGTTGGGTCTTGTAAAATCAATTGAGCACTTTGCGGCCCAGTGTTATCACCTTTTTCTACCAAGAAATCCCCGATGTAAGTGCCATCAGTCGTTGTATATCCCACCACCACACCTGTTTGGCGGCAAATATGCGCCAACAAGCGAGTAGTTGTTGTTTTCCCGTTCGTACCTGTGACTGCCAAAATCGGGATGCGGGAAGGTGTGCCAGGGGGGTATAGCATATCAATTACTGCTGCCCCAACGTTCCGGGCAATTCCCCGACTCGGTGCAACGTGCATTCTAAATCCGGGCGCAGCGTTCACTTCCACAATTACCCCATCCATTTCTTTTAACGGACGGGTGATATCATCTGTAACAACGTCAATTCCGGCAATATCCAAGCCGATAATTTTGGCGACTCTTTGGGCAATCCAAATATTTTCCGGGTGAATGTCATCGGTCCGATCGACCGCAATCCCCCCAGTACTCAAATTAGCTGTTGCCCGCAAATAACAAATTTGCTCTTTTGACAATACTGTTTCCAGGGTATAACCTTGCTTTTCCAATAATTGCCAGGAAGTGCGATCGAGTTCAATCCGTGTCAGCACATTATCATGTCCCACACCCCGATTCGGATCGCGATTAGTTTGATCGATCAATTCTTGAATCGTTGATTTCCCATCTCCGACAACATGGGCGGGGATTCTTTCAGCAACGGCGACAACTTTACCATTAACAACTAAAATCCGGTGATCCCGTCCTTGATAGTAGCGTTCCACAATCACGGCTTTAGAAACTTCCTTTGCCGCATCGTAAGCTTCTTCGGCTTCTTCCCAAGAAGTAATGTTAATTGTAATCCCCCGCCCGTGATTTCCATCCAAAGGTTTAATTACGATTGGGTAGCTGCCGACATCGGCGATCGCATCTGCCAAGTCATCCAAGAAATTGACCACAGTCCCTCGCGGAACAGGTACACCCGCTTCCCGCAAAATCTGTTTGGTACTTTCTTTATCCGAAGCTAGTTCTACACCTAAAATTCCCGTTTGCGACGACAAAGTTGCCTGAATTCGCTTTTGATATACCCCTTGACCAAATTGCACCAAAGCACGGGAACTCAAAGCTGTCCAAGGAATTCCCCTAACTTCTGCTTCTTTAACAATTGTTTCTGTCGAAGGCCCTAAAGCAGCATCCGCTGCCATTTCTTTCAGGTCTTGCAGGTCTTGATCTAATTCTGCCTGGGGATAACTGCCTGTGTCGATGAGGCTTTGACACAGCCTGACCGCTGCCCGCACTGCATAGCGACCAGCTTGTTCGTCTTTGTATTCAACTACGACGTGATATATCCCAGGTGTGGGCGTTTCGCGAGTTCGACCAAATCCCACTTGTATCCCTGCTAACATTTGTAGTTCTAGGGCGATATGTTCTATGATATGCCCCATCAGCGTGCCATCTTTGACTCTACTTAAAAAACCGCCGCGACACCCTGGCGAACAAAAATGCTCTATTAAGCTAGGTAAAACTTCGACCAATCCCTCATAAAAACCTGGAATTTCGTTCGACGGGCGATCGGCAAGTTCTTCCAAATCGAGACGCATCACGATAAGTTTGTGTCGTCGAATGCTCCAATAGTTAGGACCGCGTAACGTCTGGATTTTAAGAATTTTCATGGCAGTATCCGAGAGTCATTGAGCAGCAGGACAGCAATAAACACAATTATCTAGTTTCAAATTCAGAGGCTTCACTAAACTGTTCACCAGTAACATTTTCTTGCTGACATTTTTGGTTCTCCTTACTATCTTAAAGAAGTGGTTGTACCAGCAATGTTAAAAATACTACTAGTTGAAGATGAATAGCTAGCGCCCAGATTCAGCATTTTCAGCCAGAGGAGAAACGAACAAAAGTAGCTAATTTTATGTTCCTGTTTGATCAGTTACACATCCTTCACCTAGAGAAGGAATTATTTGGCGTTGACGCATATCATAGCGATCGCCATAGCTAAGAATGTGAACCCTCAAATTATAGATACTGATTGGATCAGTAGCACCGATGTATGGTTGATTGGTATAAGACATTTCTGAAGGATCAATAATGGTGACTGTACCTTTTCCTAATACTTGAATAATGCCATCTCCTTCAAATAAAGCACAGGTATCTTCATCAATGCCGATTCCCAAGCGATCGGGATGGGCGGACACTGCACTCATTAATCTTGCCATGCGATTTCGATTGTGGAAATGTTGATCGACAATTACTTCTGGTAAAAAACCTAAACCTGTTGCCATATCTACCAAAGAACGGTTAGGACATTCGCCACTTCCACCACCTGCGATCATGTGGTGGCCCATCACCGCTGCCCCGGCACTAGTTCCGGCTAAAGTTAGTCTACCTTGCCAAACTCCCAAGCGTAATTTTTCCATGAAAGGGGTATCAGCCAGCAATCCGCATAATCTCAGCTGATCGCCGCCTGTCATAAATACGCCCGTACAAACTTCCAAGTATTCATGGTAAGCGGAGTCTTCGCACTGAACGCGATCGCGAATATCCAGCAACTCGATCCGCTTGGCCCCCATATCCTGAAATATAGTGCGGTATCTTTCGCCAATAATTGCAGGTTCACGGGATGCTGATGGTATGATCGCTATTTGAGCATCACTTCCCCCAGAACGATTAAAGAAAGCGTGCAGAATCTCTCTACCATGTACCTTATCTTCCGCACCGCCAATTACCATAACCGCCGTTTTCATCGGTTGGGGCTTTCTCAGT
>JBAVZX010000082.1:0-4900 GCA_049589015.1 Phormidium sp.
AAATTTGGGGAACAGACAGCAGTAGACCATTACACAAAGTCGAAACTTACTTGCGAAAAGAACAGCGCCAGCATGGAGGCTGGGAATTATTTTACGGCGACGGGGGCGAACTAAGCACCACAATTGAAGCTTACATGGCGCTGAAATTACTTGGAGTCTCGGAAAATGACCCCGCCATGATTAAAGCACGAGAATTCATTTTAGCCAAAGGTGGTATTAGCAAAGCCCGGATTTTTACCAAACTTCACCTAGCATTAATTGGCTGCTACGATTGGCGAGGTCTTCCTTCCATCCCACCTTGGGTAATGTTTTTACCAGAGTTTTTCCCCGTCAATATTTATGAAATGTCCAGTTGGGCGAGAAGTAGCACAGTACCTTTGTTAATTGTATTCGATCGCAAACCCATTTTCATCACCAACCCCGCCATTAATTTAGACGAACTTTACGCCGAAGGTGTAAATAATGTAAAATTTGAATTACCCAAAAACAACGATTGGAGTGACATATTTCTTCACCTCGATAACGCCTTCAAATTCGCCGAAAAACTCAACATAGTTCCTTTCCGGGAATCAGGAATTAAAGCCGCCGAAAAATGGGTATTAGAACGCCAAGAAGCTACCGGAGATTGGGGCGGAATTATTCCCGCCATGTTAAACTCCCTCTTAGCATTACGAACTTTAGATTACAATGTTTCCGACCCAATTATCGAACGAGGATTGCAAGCATTAGATAACTTTTCCCTTGAAAGCGAAGACACTTACCGAGTCCAAGCTTGCATTTCTCCCGTTTGGGATACCGCATTAGTCATGCGAAGTTTAGTAGACTCAGGAATCGCCCCCAATCACCCCGCCTTAGTTCGCGCCGGAGAATGGTTAATCGAAAAACAAATCCTAGATTATGGCGATTGGGCAGTTAAAAATAAACAAGGAAAACCAGGTGCTTGGGCATTTGAATTCGTCAATCGTTTCTATCCCGATGTAGATGATTCCGCAGTAGTAGTCATGGCATTAAATCAGGTCAAACTACCCAACGAAAAATTAAAACAAACAGCAATAAATCGCGCCGTAGATTGGATTGCATCCATGCAATGTCAAGACGGAGGATGGGCAGCTTTTGACCTTAATAATAATGCCGATTGGTTAAATGCCATTCCCTACGGCGACTTAAAAGCGATGATTGACCCCAACACCGCAGATGTCACCGCTAGAGTTTTAGAAATGTTAGGAAATTGCCAAATTTCCCTCGACGATTACAACATGAATCGCGCCTTAGAATATCTCAAAAAAGAACAAGAAAGCGAAGGTTGTTGGTACGGTCGTTGGGGAGTAAATTATATTTATGGCACCAGCGGCGTATTAGCAGCATTATCCTTAGTTGCGCCCAAAACCCATCGAAATCACATTGAAAAAGGTGCAGCTTGGTTAGTTAATTGTCAAAATGTCGATGGTGGATGGGGCGAAACTTGCTTTAGTTACAATGACCCCAGCTTAAAAGGAAAAGGAGATAGTACCGCATCTCAAACAGCTTGGGCTTTAATCGGATTAATCGCAGCAGGTGAAGCGACGGGCAAATTTGCAAAAGAAGCAATGGATAGGGGAGTAAACTATCTTTTGGCGACTCAGCAATCAGACGGAACTTGGAACGAGGATTATTTCACTGGTACTGGCTTTCCTTGCCACTTCTATATTAAGTATCACCTCTATCAACAACACTTTCCACTCACAGCCTTGGGTCGATATCATGCGTTAAGCCTTTAAAACATTAACAGCAGAGGCGCTTAAGGAGTTAGCGATTTCGGGTAAACAAATCGTTTCCTTGGCTTCTCTGCTGTTTTTCAGCTTAAACATACTTAAATTGTGATTCCTATGCTGTTTCTAACCAATCAAAAATTTGGTCTAACTGTGGCAGTGTCACAAGTCCATACTGCCAAAGAATCATGTGTAAGAAACCAGGAGTTCCTTCATTGTGCCGTAAAGCAAGTTCAATAGAGGAAGAAGGAATCGCCAATTCGTCTGTTAAGAATCTAATCAGTTTTGTTTGCATGATAACTCACCTCGCCTTGGGTGGCTCATTTACTCCCACAACCCAAGTTATTCAATAATATGCTTTAGAAAAAGCCGGATTTGCGTGATTCAACTCAAATTCACTCGTGATATTGATCACATTAAGTTAATGATTGAATTATGCCTACTAATCAAATAAATCTAACGGTAGATGACCATAAATGCCACTGATGTCTTCTCGCGCCGAAGACTGGCAGGATACAAGGACTCCACGATAATTTCCGGTGTAAGAATCTAAGTAATAGGTCTGTTTATTAGTGTTAAATTTTATGTACACTGAATCTGAAATTTCCGTAGTTTTCTGAGTGTCTAAAGAAACAATATAACCCAACCCCTTTAAGTATTTTTGTAAAGCCTGAAATCCTTGTTCTGTCGTCTCGGCGCAGATACCTAAGTTGACGTAATCCGCTAAATCAACAATTAGCTTTAATGCTTGACGCAGCAATGCTTTTTCCGCTTCTGATTCTACAAGCTTGATATCTATACAACTATATTCCTTAAGGATTTTTTGTGATTCTTCTACAGTTAAGTTGGCTGGGTTTTGTTCATTCATAGAATTTGCTTTAATTTCAAAACAACTGATAACTCTCTTCTCTGCGTCCTCTGCGTCTGTAGCGGTTCTTCTCGTTCCCAGGTTTCTCGTTCCCAGGTTCAACCTGGGAACGAAATTTGGGAGGTTCTACCTCCCCTGCTAAAACATCTGAAGAAATAGGAAATTAAACCACAGATGAACACAGATGAACGCAGATGGATTACGGTAGCCAAAAGCTTGGTAGGAAAGATTTAGCTAAATCCCTTGTCCACTGGTTAAAGGTTTTTGCTAATTGAATGTGTGGTTCGTCGGGTTCAATGGGAAGAATTTCGGCTTTACTTCCTAATTTAAATTGTTCAATCACTAAGTTTGCTGCTTCTAAACCAGTGACGTAAGCTTTTTCCTGTGACCATGAACCATGACGGTTGACTATCCAATCACCACTCATAAATACATTACCGAAACTTGTCTTCGCTGGCAACATATATTGATAACTACCTGGAAAGAAGTGAGTAACCGCTTTGGGTAAACGAATCACGCTGCTATCAATTACTTTCGCTTCCCGAAATCCGGGAACACAACTAGCTAAATATTTTTGCACAATGGGAACGATTTCTTCGTTGCTTAAGGGTAAAAACTGGTTGGCGTGGTAAAAGTCTGCTTCGATAACTGTTCCTGGTTCGTCGCGGTATTCGTCATGAATAGCATTTAAATCGAAAAATGTCCAACCTGTAGTATTGTCAAATCCAAAACAGGCGTTTGAAGGTAGGGGAATGTCAATTTTTCTGTCAAACCAAAGGCGGGTTGCTAATACATCAACTGCGGATAAATTGCTAATATTTTGGAATTCTTGGCGCTTTTGTAAAGTCGGGCTTCCGCTGAGAATTTTCTGCATTCCGCTAATTCCAACGGCAAAAATTACTGCGTCTGCATCAAATACTTCTTCACCACAAACAACTGCTGTGGCGCGATTGTTATTATCAACTATTAAGTCACTAACTCGCCGTTGAGTTAAGACTTTTCCGCCAACTTTTTCGATTTGTTCTACCCAAGGACGAAAGATTTTTTCTCCGACTGTTCCCCGACACCAAACGACATCAAAGTTGGGTTGATGCGCCAAGATGAAATAATACAACATTCCTAATGCAGCAGCAGCGGAACATTGTTCACCTGGGGCGAATAATCCGACTAATAACATTGGTTCAAAGGAGTCTTTGTACAGTCTGGCGGAAACTCCAAATTGTTTGAAAAGTTCTCTGGCGGTTACTGCGTCGTAACGTCGCCAAGCTGCGTCAGAATTATCAAAGTCTATTAAGGTATAAAGTAAAGGTAAGGCGGAAAGTCTATCGATTAAAGGTAGGCGTTTAAATTGAGTGTAAATGAAGGTTCCTAAAGGTGTGGGAAGTAATGGTTCCTTCTGAAAAATGGGGGATTCTACTTCTAATCCGGCGGGGGAATATTGGGAAGAACGAGTCCAATCTGTGAAGGGATTTAGTTCTAGTTCGTTAATTAGAGAAAAGATGTTTTTATAAGGATACCAAAATCCATGAATTCCGGCTTCTACGGAACGTCCGCCGGAAGTTTTCCAACCTGCAACTAAACCTCCGGCATAAGTGCCAGCTTCTAATAATGTGACATCATATCCTTGTTTTGCTAGGTGATAAGTTGCTCCTAATCCTGCCCAACCTGCACCAATAACGACTACTTTTTTATTGTGGGATTCTGTTGTCATTATTTAACCTTGCTTGGCTTGCGATCGCAAATCTCCTTTAAAATATAAGGTGGGAAAATCCCACCCTACTATTCTTAACCTTTCAATGTATCAAATGCGGCTCTAATCGTTTCAATTCTTTTCCGATTCACGCCTAAATCAGATTGTCCTAATCTGGAAGCTGAACGTACTTGAATTACTTTCGCTGCTTCGTCCAAGTAAAATTCTACATCATCCACAAATCCCATTAACTTACTTTTAAATTCCGCATAGATATAGTTAGGAGATTCAGAAATAATTGTAGCTCTTTCTTGGGATTGAATCACCTTTTTTAAATCCGCCATCGCTTCCGCCGCCGAGGTATTATAAGTTAATGGCTCAATTTTGTGTAGCGTATCTGCGCTTTGGCTACTAACACAATTAGGCGAACTGGGACAAGGTGCTAATTTACTTTCGTTGACACCAAGATTAGTAGGTCTTTTCCCTGCAAACATTGTCATTCCTCCGGGAGAAACTATATTGATTCCAAGCAAAAGGATAGTCGCAATTAGCAGAGATAACAAGCTGATAATTAAACGCTTTAGAGGCGATCGT
>JBAVZX010000083.1:0-6732 GCA_049589015.1 Phormidium sp.
CCTCAATGGTGCCAACCTTAGCGGTGCGATCCTAAGTCGTACTAATCTTATAAAAGCTAATCTCATTGGTGCTGATCTTAGCAATGCTGATCTTGGAAATGCCAAACTCATGGATAGCAACCTCAACAATGCAAAACTTATTAATGCTGATCTCATTAATGCAGATTTAAGTAATGCCAACCTCAGTCGTGCCAACCTTAATGGTAGTAGCCTAATTGATGCTGACTTAAGCCGAGTCAACTTTGATAGTGCCAGTTTACAAGGTACTGAACTGATCAATGCCAAGCTTAGTCGCGCCATTTTTCGCCGTTCTATGCTTTTTAATGCCGATTTCATCGATGCAAATCTAAGTGATGCTGACTTTAGCAATGCCAAAGTATATTACGCTAACTTTCGTAATGCTAATCTCAGTGGTGTTAACTTAAGCAATGCTGACCTTCGTAATTCTGACTTTAGTGATGCTAATCTCAGTGGTGCTAACTTAAAGAATACTAACCTTAGCGGCGCTACTAACCTCAACAACACTAATTTTTACAAAACTAACCTCAGCGATGCCAATCTTAGCTGTTGGGATGAATTACTAAACGGTAAACATATCTGTCCCAACTTCAGAGGTGCAAAAAATCTAACTGCCGAACAAGTTAAATCTGCTAAGAACTGGCAGCAAGCAATATACGATGAAGAGTTTCGTAAAAAGCTAGGCTTGAAATAGAAAGCGAGAAGATGGGGAAATCGTTTTTTCCAGTCCAAAGGTAACAACAGCATCGGAGGTTTTTCAATGATGTCAGTGGAGATCCAAACTGTTGTTGAGAGACGGTTGGGTGTTTCGCAAAAAGCGATTAGTGAATTCTGTCAGCGTTGGCAGATTATTGAATTTGCTGTATTCGGTTCTATTTTGCGGTCAGATTTTCGTCCTGATAGTGACGTTGATTTGTTAGTGACTTTTGCACCGGAAGCTAAACGAGGTTTGACTGAAACTTTACAAATGCAAGACGAATTGAAAGCGATGTTTCATAGAGAAGTTGATTTTATTGTCAAGACAGCTTTGGAAAAAAGCCAAAACTGGTTACGTCGCCAAACTATTTTAGATTCAGCACAAGTGATTTATGCCACGCGATAACGAATCTCTGATTGATATTGAAACAGCAGTTAGACGAATATTGCGTTATACGGACAATGTAAGTCGGGCTGAACTTGAAGCCAACGATGAAAAAGTATCAGCTATTCTCTACCAGATTGCAGTTATGGGTGAAGCAACAAAACGACTGTCTCAAGAATTTCGTCAGCAACATCCAGAAATCCCTTGGCGAGATATAGCCGGAATGCGAGATGTGTTGATCCATAAATACGACCAAGTTGATTTTGATGTGATATGGGATGT
Organism: Phormidium sp.; assembly: GCA_049589015.1. Taxonomy (GTDB): domain Bacteria; phylum Cyanobacteriota; class Cyanobacteriia; order Cyanobacteriales; family Aerosakkonemataceae; genus Floridanema. The sequence goes on from JBAVZX010000083.1 coordinate 1,382, forward strand.
TGTACGAAATAAGCTTCCTGAACTTCTAACTCTGATTGAACCACTTCTCCCATCGCCTGAAAATTCATAATCATAAAGACGATAAGTTTTTTAGATGTGGCGAAAGTGCGATCGCGTAGCGTTGCGTCAGCAGTATCGCTTAACCATCAGCCGTTCTATTTTCCCTCTTAATTTTTTCAACTCTTTCAAGGATTTCACCAAAGCGATTCGGATCTTGTAAATCCTCAAGCGTTCCACTGGCTAAAACTGGCGCATTAGCTAGCCTATCCATGTAAGCATGAAAGGCTTCTTCGTCATCTCGATGTTCAAGTATATAGGTACGAAGTTCTTTCCGACTCATTTGTTCAAAGTTTGGTTGTGTCATAGGTACTCCCAATTACCATTACTATCGATCTCGATTTCTGTTTCATCGCCAGCCAAAATGTATATTTTATTTGTGCGCCTATCTAGACGTACCATTCTGTTAGGGTTAAATTTAGCATCAAGTTTGTTCAAAAAGCGATCGGCTCGATCGAGTCCTGATTGACGAGCGATATAGTCTGCTATTTGCTCAATGTCTTGAATTGCAGGTTTAGTAAGGCGAAATTGTGCAGTCATGCTTCATTTGAACTGTAGCGCGAGTGGATATTAGCGCGAATTTGTGCCATTGCAGTTGCACCATCCACAACTTCACCACGTTGGGACGCTTCCCAACCAATCATTGCATCTTTTTGGAGTTCTTGTAATCGTCCTTGGTAGATTTCTTGCTGTTGTTCGAGGAGTTTTACACCTGCTAGGATAACTTCGATCGCACTCTCATATTTGCCGCTAATTAGTTGGCGCTGCACAAGGGCTTCAACTTCAGGTGGTAAGACAATTTGCATAAGTTAGCACAGAGGAGTTTTAACTCTATTGTAAGCGATTCCTAAAAATAGTTTTTAGCTATTAAAAATTTTTTCCCATTTTTCATTCTTCATCTGATTCATTTATTATCGGTTTTTGAGCAGCGTGCCGCACAAAAATAATTTGTACAGTATCATCAACAATAGTAAAAAGAATCCGATAGGCATTTCGCCCTTTGCCATAAACAAGTTGTCGGATTTCTTCTTCAAAAAAGCTATTTTCAAATGCTAATGAACAACGAAGAGGCATATTTTCTAATGATAAAATAGCCTTATATAAACCTTCTAACCAGGTTCTCGCCTTCTGAGAAGAATTATTACTCAACCAGAAATAGGCTTCTTCTATTGCCTTTTGCGCTGCAGGTTGGATGACAATTTTATATTTTTGATTCATGGGGAACTGTCTAACTTATCAAACAGTTCATTAAAAAACTCTTCGGCTTTTTTACCTTTTCCTTCTTGCATTTGTTCTAAGCCTAATTTAATTCCCTTTAAATTCTCTACTAATTCAGCAGCTTCTAAAAGTTGCTGATAAGATTCTGCATCTTGAACAACTAACTCAGCTTTTCCATTTACAGTGAGAACCAAAGGATGTTTTGTTTGCTTAATACGCTGCAAAAATTCAGTCGTATTTCGTTTAAAGTCGGTGAGAGAATGTATATCTCTTGAAAGGTTTATCATTATTCAGAATTGAATTAGCACTTAATTCGATGCTAAATCAGGTCTGCGAGTTTGTCAATCACATTTTGATTGAAAGCAGATACTTAACACAAAATAGCGATCGCTATCACTATATTTGAACAAACACCCGTCCATCTTCTACCTGTACCGAATAGGATTGCAAAGACATTTCTGGAGAAGTCAAACATTCCCCAGTTTCCAAACGATAGCGAAACTTATGACTAGGACAAGTTAAAATCCCATCGCTAACATTCCCAGAATCTAACGGTTCACCAAAATGACTGCAAGCATTTTCATAACAGACAACTTGAGAACTAACTTTCGATAATATTAACGATTTACCTAACAATTTCATCGCTAAAATCCCTTGGGTAGGAACTTCAGCGAGTGAGGTTAACTCAATCCAACCAGAATCTACAGGAGATAAATTTTGACTAGGCGAAAAATTATCTTTGGCTACAGCTATCACTTGGGTAATCTCTGGACAGTAACGCTTAATCGCTTGTTCCACACTGTCGGTTAAAGTAAGAGTTGAAGCGGGACAATTACTACAAGTTCCTGTTAATCTAACTTTAACGGTAGGGAGATCGATCGCCACCAGTTCCACATCTCCATTATGGCTTTGCAATCCCGGTCTAACTTCCGCCAAAGCAAGTTTAACTCTTTCTTCCAATGGCGGTTGAGGCGATTTTACCAAATCATAATAACGCAATAAACCGTAAACTACCTCATCTTCAGCCGCACGTCGCAAAGCAGATAAAGAATCTTGTTTCACACTACGAATTAGGCGGATCAAAGCTTCACGATGCAAAGCTTCGATCGCCCTTTTCCACCCCATTAATACTACCCGTTGTGACTCATCCCACTCACTAGCGATCGCCTCATAGCGATTAATTTCCTGTACCAATTCTTCCAGCGTCGGACTGCGATCGTTCGTCATTTACTGCATTTTCACATCTTTCAGTAAAAACGGCATCAATATCCCAGTCAAAAACCCCGATACTGGAATTGATAACCATATTTCGGCACCTAACTTATCCAGTCCTACTAATAACAAACAGCCAAGTATAACTCCAATTGTAGTTTGTCTAGCAAAATAACCTGGATTCCGCAATAACTTTCCTTTAAACAGTAACTTCGTAGAAAACCAGCCGACTTCTAACACGATTTTTTCTCCTTTCTTTGTGTTTTAATTAACTGCCAATATAACTAACCCCAATACAGTAGCAGGAATAATTGCTGCTGGGCCAAATAATCCCCCAATCATCGCCGCCAGTCGATAACCTAAATCTTTTCCTGCTAATAATACGCCACCGATCGCACCTCCAAGAATTGAAAAAGCGATCGCAATCCCCAACCAAACTATTCCTGTAATTAGGTTAATTTCTCCAGCAAAAAAGCTAGAGATAAAATAATGTACCAGTGGATCATTCAGAACTTCATTCATTGCCTTCTCCTAAAAAATAGTAAATCTCATCTGTGTTCATCTGTGTTTATCTGTGGATATCTGTGGTAAAAAAATCCCTAAAAACAGCGATCGATCTATAACTCACTAATCGCTTCTTCCACCATTTCCGCCTGTTCAAACCTGCCATACTGACGAAAAATAGCCGCTGCTTCCTGATAGTATTCCCTGGCTTGCAACAAATTACGATTGTTACCAACTTCGGGATGTTCTGAATCATCAGGAAGATTGCTTAAGGCATTAGCTTTATTAGCTAAAGTATTAGCATATTCGATCGGCGTATCTCGTTTATTCCGAACTTTCAAAGCTTCATCATAAGCTCTAATTGCCCGCCAATTATTTTCTACCGCATGAGCACTTGGTAAATATTGTAAAGCATTGCCCAAATTATTTTGTAGCATTCCATACTCGTTAGGATGGTCAATCAGAGAGATCGACTCTAAAGCTTGTTGAAAAGATTGTACAGCTAAAGCCTGTCGCATATCTTCCCCTTCCAATGACATTGGCATGGAAAGGTAAGCGATCGCAATATTATTATGCAAAATCGCAAACTCTTGGGGATAAGCATCTGCCTTAAATACCCTTAAAGCTTTTTGATATAGCTGGATGCTATCTACTAATTTAGCTTGATGAAAAGGAACCAAAGCTTGTAAAATTAAACCCAGATTCATTTCCGTTTCAGCTACTTCTTCTGGTGAAGCATATTCCTGCAACAAAGGTAAGGCAGATTGATAACATTCCCTAGCTTGTTGTAACAAATCTGCGCCTTCATTGGGGATCGATCGCAATGCCGTTCCCATCCCTGTGAGTACCCTTGCTTTCAGAAAAGGATACTGTTCTTGACACAACTCCAAGGCATGAGAATAGAGTGACACAGCATTCCAGAAATCCTGAATCTCTTTCGGCTTTTTTTGCAATTCCATTCCTAATTCAATCAGCATCTCGATTTTTTCTTCTAAAGTTGCTGATTCCGATTCAATAGCAGCGATCGCAGTTTTTACTGCCATCTCACTCATGCTTGATGCCACTACTAACTCTCCTCAATTTATTTACCAATAAATTCTTAATGATTTTTCCAATGTATCCTAACTAAATCAATCTTAAAATTACTAAATTTTACGCACTTTAGCAAAGCCTTTTATAAAACTTTACATCTGTTTACCAACTTGATTTTATTATTTGCGAAACTTTCCTAACATTTAGAGATTAACAACGTTTTTGTTGTTAAAACCAGGAGCAAAAATGTTATTAGCATCCCAAAGATACAAAAATTAGAAACCACCAGAAAAACCTTGTAATCTTGGCTATGCTTGAAAAATTTACATCTCGAAATCATATTTATCTTAAAAAAACAATTAATTGTTTCAATATACACAATTTGCTGCCAATTAATATGCTTATGTTGTTCACTTCCGGGAAAAAAGGAACTATTCTTATGGCTTCAAGGTGATAGATATACGGTCTGATTTAGCTAAATATAAAATTTTGTTGAGTTAGATTATTTAAATATAGAAATGAAAAAAAGATGGATAATATGATAAAAGTTATACACTCAAAAATTGAGTAACAGGCGACGAGATCGCCACTCAATTCTTGTGAGAAATTTGCAACAACTTGCCGATCGAAGGTGGCGTATGGTCAATGTCCTTTGGCTTCAAGGTGGAGCCTGTTCTGGCAACACCATGTCCTTTTTAAATGCAGAAGAACCTAGTGCTTGCGACTTAGTGACTGACTTTGGCATTAACATTTTGTGGCATCCCTCTTTGGGAGTCGAACTAGGAGACAACCTGCAAAAATTGCTGTGGGATTGTGTAAAAGGTACAATTCCCGTAGATATCCTGGTATTTGAGGGATCGGTAGTCAATGCTCCCAACGGTACAGGAACTTGGAACCGCTTTGCCCATCGAGCGATGAAAGATTGGCTGAGTGACTTATCGAAAGTAGCGAGTTTTGTCGTAGCCGTAGGAGACTGTGCCACTTGGGGCGGCATTCCAGCGATGGCACCCAACCCCAGCGACTCTACAGGATTACAATTCCTTAAACGCAAAGAAGGCGGTTTTTTAGGCAAAGACTACGTTTCTAAAGGCGGACTACCAGTAATTAACATTCCCGGATGTCCCGCACATCCAGACTGGATTACACAAATTCTAGTAGCGATCGCCACTGGAAGAATCGCCGACATTACCTTAGACGAACTACACCGTCCCCAAACCTTCTTCAAAAGCTTCACCCAAACAGGCTGCACCCGCAACATCCACTTTGCCTATAAAGCCTCCACTGCTGAATTTGGACAAAGAAAAGGTTGCCTGTTCTACGACTTAGGT
>JBAVZX010000084.1:0-5089 GCA_049589015.1 Phormidium sp.
ACAGTATGCTGCCGATCTTGCGGCTTACTATAGTCGCTCTCGACAAAGCGATCGCGTTCCGGTAGTATATACCGAACCTAAACACATTTATAAACCAAAAGGAGCAAAACCGGGCGTAGCGATCTACAAGCAAGAAAGGGTTATTTGGGGTCGTCCTCAATTAAAGTAGTGAAAATACGACAAAAATCAGGAGAACTACCGAGATCAAACATCTACCTTTTGTAATATTATAGTTATTAAGAAAAGAAAGTTTACCTTCTGCACGCATGGGAACGGGCAGTTGGGATTTCTTCTAATCAACAACAACACATTTTAAATATTAGACCAGCCTTTTTAAGTGCTGGTCTTTTACCGCTATTTATCGAGACTGGATAGTACTAGAATGTAAAAGTAGTGCGGATTGTGCCAATAATAATGTCGCTGTTGTTGCTATTATGATCGGGCGCAGTTAACCAAATTACTCCGGGAGTAATGGAGATGTTATCGGTTAACTGAAATTGGTAAAAGGCTTCAACGTGGAAAGAAACATCATCATCATCGCCACCTAAACCAGCCCGAAATAAGTCTGTAGAGAGGCGAGGAGTTGCGTCAGCAATTGGTTCTACACCAACTAGAATTCCGCCTAAACTTCCTTTTTTCAACAAATCAGGAAAAGCGAGACTAATTGCACCATAATAAATATCTAAACTACCTCGATTAATTTGTCCATCTAATGTGGAAAGGGTACGACTATTAATGTATCCACCCCAACCACCAATGACAAATCCGGGATTAATTTGCCAGGAAAATCCGGCACCGTAAGCATTACTAGAAACTGGTAAGTTGTTATTACCTGCAAAAGGTTGGAATGCGTCTAAAGTCGATCGCAAATTTGCCAATCGACTACCAGTAAGTAAGCTAGTATTGTAGGAATTGGCATAAGTTAAACCAAATTTAAAACTTTCACTTGGTTGAAATGTTAATTGGGCTAAAGCACCATAAGCCCCATTGAATAAACCTTGTCCTGAAAATGGAGAAGATGCTGAACCTGAGTCGGCGCGATACCCTAAACTTAGTTCTATGCTATCGGTTAATTTGTGCCTAATTCCAATCCCTGTACCTTCAGAAAGGTAATAAATTGGGGGACGAGTACCAAAGCGAGACAAAGCACCAGTAGCGCCATCACCGTCGAAGTAAGGATTTAATGTGTCGGTAAAGCCATCTGTACCGCTGGCATTAGCAGAAATGATTACTTCGGTTCTTTCGCCAATAGGAAAAGTGTAAGACAATTCATCTAGAACTAGACTATTATCTGCGGTTTCAAAAGGGCCAGATCCAAAGAATAAATCACCTTCTGGTGTAAAAGTGACGCTAGAAAAAGCTGGTAAATTACCTGCTTGAAGTCGGGTTAACAGTGTGTCTTTTCCAGTAAAACTAGTGACAAAATTCAGTCGAGCACGATAGCCAAGGATGGGTACTCTCTCTAATTTGCCTCCAAAAGCATTGTCTCCGGCAAAAATAGCAGCGGGGGCAAAAATCACTTCTCCTTCTAGTTTTGTGGTGGTGGAAAATTGTTGTGCTTCTACAGTAGTTAATCTGGCTTCTAAGTTATCTACTCTACCGCGTAAGTTAGCAATTTCACTACCAAATTCTTCTTGCAATCTTCGCAATCGATCTAAATCTTCTTTGCTTATTCCTTGGGGTAATGCGGCAATTAGTTCTTGAATTCGATCCAAACAACTGTTCAATCCAGCGGCAAATTCGTAACGAGTCATGGCGCGATTGCCACGATATGTTTTGTCTGGATATCCTTCAATACAACCATATCTTTCGACTAAGGATTGTAATGCTTGAAATGCCCAATCTGTTGGTTGTACGTCGCGCAGTTGGGATACTGATGTTACTTGTTCTAAGCTGTTTTGTTGAGATGGATTTTCGTTTGTGTATTGGTTGATTTGTTCTAAGGTTGTTTGGGCAAGTTTGGTTTCGGAATTGCTGTTTTCTGGGGTGGTTGGGGGAGTGGTAGCGATCGCACCTGTCGATAAAGCTAAACTTGCACTAAGCAAAGCTGATCCCTTTAGAGCTTTATTGCATAAGTTTTTCAACATTGATAGTTCCTGTCCTCACACCAAATGTAATCAATGTCTACTATAGTACAAGGCTTGTTCTATAAAACCCAAGATTTTCTTTAGATTTATTGCAATTTCTTAGCAATAAGGCTAGAATTGTTTTAGAATGAGTATTATTCTCATTTTAAATATACTATAATTGGATCGATTCTCAAAAAAACTCTACTTCAATCAAAGGAGAGAAGTTTTGCATTACCCTAAATTGCAAAGATTGTTTTTAAGTTTGCTGCTGGTTTTGCTACCTGTTAGTGGCTGTAACCAGCCTAATTCAGGTTCTCCGCCTGCTTCTGAGGTAGCACAAACGTCGCCACAAACGCCAAAGCTGAAGGTAGTAACGACGTTTTTGCCGATGTATTGGTTTACCAAAGCGGTAACTGGAGATTTAGCCGAAGTAGAAATTTTAGTACCTCCGGGTAGTGAGATTCATGATTATCAAACTACGCCAAAAGATGTGCAAGCGATCGCCCAAGCTGATGTTTTAATCAAAAATGGTTTAGGTTTAGAAGAATTTCTCGAAAGTGTGGTTAAAAATGCCCAAAATCCCAAGTTAAAACAGATTGAAGCGAGTCAAGGTATTCAACCTTTACAGCAGCTTTCCCCTGTGGTAAAACCAGTACAAAAAAAAGGAGAAGAACACGATCACGATCATGCAGAAGGTAATCCTCATGTGTGGTTAGATCCAGTGTTAGCAATGAAACAAGTGGAAAATATTCGGGATGGTTTAATTGCTGCGAATCCAGAAAATAAAGATGTTTATCAAGCCAATGCTGCTGCTTATATTAAACAATTGCAAGCTTTGGATCAAGAGTTTCAAGAAAGGTTAAAATCATTTAGTAACCAATGTACTTTTATTACTTTTCATGATGCTTTTCCTTATTTAGCCAAGCGATATCAACTAAAGCAAGTAGCAGTAGTAGAAATTCCTGAAGATCAGCTTTCTCCTGATGATATCCAGAAGACAATTGCTACAGTAAAAAAGTATAATGTGAAAGCTTTATTTGGTGAACCAGGAACGGACAATAAATTGCTAACTAGTCTTTCTCAAGATTTGAATTTAACTTTGCGAAGTTTAGATCCTTTGGAAAGTGGAGATAAAGATCCACAGTATTACATTACAGGAATGAAGTCCAATCTTCAAGGTATTGAAGCTGCTTGTCAGTAATTCCAGAATGCCAAAATGAATATTGTTTGTTGTGGCGACTTTAGTCTGATACCCAGGAAAAATTTAGAGAGTTGAATTGTCAGCAATGAATTTTACAGAATTCCCGGTTTTAAAGGTAGAGAATTTGACAGTTTACCGGGGTAATTATTTAGCCGTCAGGGATGTTTCTTTTGAGTTAAAAGCGGGAACTGATACAGCAATAATTGGCCCGAATGGTTCCGGTAAAAGTACTTTGGTGCAAGGGATTTTAGATTTGTTGCCTAAGAGTTCGGGAAACGTAGAAATTTTTGGTCGTCCGCCCAAAAGATTGGGGAGTTGGCGACATTTTATTGGTTATATTCCGCAGCATTTTATTTTCGATCGCAGTTTCCCCATTTCTGTAAGTGAGTTGGTAGAATTGGGATGGCAAGGCGAAAAAAGATTTAAGTTTTCTACATTTTGGCAACGAGATTGGGAGAAGGAAAAGGCGATCGCAAATGCTTTACAACGAGTAAACGCTTATCACCTGCGACAACAAGCGATCGGCACTTTAAGCGGTGGAGAATTAAAACGAGTTTTACTTGCTTATTGTTTGGTTAGTCCGCGCAAACTTTTAGTTTTAGACGAAGCTTTTGCTGGTGTAGATATTTCGGGAGAAGCTGATTTTTACTATTTGCTAAACGAACTTAAGAATGAACAAGGTTGGACGGTTTTACAGATTTCTCACGATTTAGATATGGTAAATAGTAATTGCGATCAAGTGATTTGTTTGAATCAAACTGTAGTTTGTTCGGGACAACCAGAGGCGATTCTTTCACCACAAAATCTGTTAGCTACTTATGGGCCAACTTTTAGCAGATATCAACATCATCATCAGTAGAGACGTTGTATACAACGTCTCTATCTCTACAAAGGTTCCTGTTCGTCTAAGTGTTCAGCAACAGCTTGGTAAAGTTCTAAAACATGATGGTCTTGGAGGCGATAAAATACATTACGTCCCCGCTTACGGTAACTGACTAGTCTCATCGATCGCAAAACTCGCATTTGATGAGAAACAGCAGATTCAGACATTTCTAAAGCTGCTGCTAAGTCGCAAACACAAAGTTCTTTCACCGCTAACATGGAAAGAATTCGCAAGCGGTTAGCATCTCCCAAAAGGCTGAAAAATTCCGCCATTCTTTGGGCTTTTTCTATGAGGAGAATTTGCCCTTGGAGATAGTGAACATCATCTATATTAATAGGATGTGGGCGATCGCAAGTTAGTTTTTCCGAATTAGGTAACAATTTGCTTTCTATGGGATTAACCGCAGGTTCAACTGACATTTTTAAATTGTGCTAATTGGTTTTGATGTTTATTTAAATTAAAGAGGTCTGAAAGTAATGCTTTGGCTAAATTTACTTTCTCATTACAATCCTAACTTATTAGCTGTGGCTAATTTCAGCAATTTTTTGCAATTGTTGCAATTTCCGTTTATGCAACGGGCGATCGCAGGTGGTATCCTGATGGGATTATTAGGCGGACTACTCGGTAGCTTTGTCACTCTCCGACAGTTATCATTTTATAGTCACGCTGTTGGACATTCGGCTTTAGTCGGAATTGTTTTAGGTGTACTTCTCCAATTAAATCCGACTTGGATGTTATTGCCTTTTACGCTAATTTTTGGTGTAGTTGTACTTTATTTAATTGACCAAACCGATTTAGCTAGCGATACTATTCTCAATGTAGTTTTATCAGGTACTTTAGCAATTGGAATTATTCTCAGTAGCTTAATTCGTGGCTATCGAGGCGGTTTGATGAATGTGTTATTTGGGGATATTTTGGCAATTAATCAAGTAGATT
>JBAVZX010000085.1:0-9910 GCA_049589015.1 Phormidium sp.
CCAGAATGCAGGGGGTTTCGGAAGGGGAACTGATTCTTAAAGAAGCTATTCCTTTTAACGTTCGCGCCGTATTTTTAATTCACAAAGGCTCAGGTTTGTTAATAGGAGATGCTCAACCAGACAACGAACAAAAACTAGAATCTGATATGGTAGCGGGGATGCTCACCGCGATTCGGAGTTTTGTGAATGATTGTATTCTCCAATCGGGAGATGTTTCAGAAATCGATGCGATCGACTATGGCCATTCTAAAATAATTTTAGAAGTAGCAGGATATTGTTATTTAGCAGTAGTAACTCAAGGTCAAATTCCCCAATGGTACATTCGCCGAATTCAAGAAAGTCTCTACAATATTGTGCAAGTTGCTGGTAATGAAATAGAAAATTTTACGGGAGATCCTGATACTATTCCTGAACAAGTTAACCAATTTTTAGGAGGATTAATTAAAGTCGGTGAACCAGGTGCAAAACGTCAAGGCTTTCGACCTCCTGGGCTGTTAGTTGTGGCTTTCTTGCTGTTGGGTATAATTATTTTACCGTGGGGATTCTGGCAATATCGTCATGGCATAGATCGCCGCTTAGAAGAAGAAACAATTCAAGCTTTAGGATCAGTTCCAGAATTAGCTGTTTATCGTTTAGAAGCGCGTGCTAGTGATGGAAAATTGCAGCTTTTTGGAAAGTTACCTAATCAGTATCTCCGAGCAAAAGCCGAAGAAATAGCCAAAAAAATCGCTCCCGATCAGTTGTTAGAAAATAAAATTGTAGCAGTGGAAGTACCTCCTAATTCTGTGGAGATCGCCTCTGAAGTCAAACGGGTAACTTCTACCTTGAATCAAATCAATGGGCTCAACCTTTATTCTCTATACTCAAATGGGAAAGTGATAGTTAAGGGAACAGTATCTCAAATTGAAGATGGGGAAAAGATTACTCAAGCATTCAAGCAAATTCCGGGGGTGAAAACTGTTACTAATACGGTGCAAGTTCAACCGCAAGCGATCGCTACCCGCATTTACTTTGAATCAGGATCAGCAGAGTTAAAAGCAACAGATCAAAACAAAATTTTGCAAATTAAAGCATTTTTAAATCAATATCCGCAATTGTCTTTGAGAATCATGGGTTATAGCGATCGCATTGGTTCTCTAAATACCAATCTTAAGTTAGCACAATCCCGTGCAGAAACAGTTAAAAATGCTTTAATTACTCAAGGAATTGATTTAAAAAGATTGCAAGCTCTAGCAGCAGCTACACCCCCTTTAGGTGTAGATTCTCAGAAACCATTGTGGTTAGCTAGATGCGTTGAATTTCAACCTGTGGTGTCGCCGGAAAACAGTAAATAACTATGTCTACAATCTCGAAAAAAATTTGTTTGGTGGGTGATTTTGGGGTCGGAAAAACCAGCCTGATTCGGCGTTTCGTAGAACAGCAATTTAGCGACCAATATCTTTCTACTGTGGGAGTGAAAATTTCCCGAAAAACTATTGAATTACTAGCAAATCCAGAGGAGAAAATTAACAATGTACAATTGATGATTTGGGATTTAGAAGGTCATACTAAATTTAAAGCGATCGCACCTTCCTACTTACAAGGAGCTAGCGGTGCGATTATAGTTGCAGATGTTACTCGTCAAGAAACAATCGATCGTTTAGAGGAGCATTTAAATCTATTTTTATCCATTAATCCTAAAGGATTTATTATCATTGCTTTTAATAAATCCGATCTATTTGATGATGAAAAAATGGCCAAATTACTGACAACTTACAACTTTAAGGAACAAGTGCGAGTCTTATCAACTTATGCCACTTCCGCAAAAACAGGTAAAGATGTTGATCTAATCTTTGAAAAACTAGCTGACAAAATGGTGTTTCCCGAATCATAATTTATTTGACAATTTGTAGCAAAGATATGGCGAAAAATCTATCTCATTCTTAGAGTGAAATTATTCAGGAATTCCTCATCTACAAACTACGCAACTTATGAAACCTGCAAAAATTGAGCAAATATTTAAACAAAAACTCCTCTTTTCTTCTATAGAGTATTTGGTCATAGATGAAAAATTTAAAATTGTCGAAATATCAACCGGAATCCCAAGATTTACCGAAGCTGACCAAACAGTAATATTGAATCAGGATGTTCATGATTTTTTTCCAGAACTTGTAGGAGTAGAAGACATACTCAGGGAAATTTTACAAGGCGATCGTCAGTATTTTGATTATAAAGGTATTGCGCGTTTAACTCCCCCTAATTCTAATTTATACATTGACATTTATATTGTGAAAGATGATGAAATTATGAGTAATCGATTACTCATAATATTAAAAGATGTCACAGAAAAAATGGTTCTAGAGCAAACTTTGATTCAAAGAAACAATGAATTAGAACTGTTATTGAGTAAGCTATCCGCTTCTAATCAATATATAGATAAAATTATTGGTTCAATGGCAGATGCTTTATTGGTTATTAACCAAGCTGGAAATATAAAGACTATCAATAAAGCTGCTGAGACTTTATTTGGATATAGTGAATCAGATTTAATTAACCAACATATATCAATTATTATTAGTGATTATGAAACTCAAGTAAAAATAATTCACGAAGCGATATTATCCACTGGTGAAAGTTTGTCAGACATCGAGTTAATTTGCCATAGTAAAACGGGAAAAGAAGTTAATGTAGCCTTTTCTTGCTCTATTATTCCTACAGAAATATTGGGCATTCAAGATTATTTGTATATTGGTAGAGATATTACCGAAAAACAGCTAATTGAACAGGAACGAAAGCGTGTAGAAAAGCGTTTGTTAGCCCAGTATTTTATTAGTCATGTACTTTCAGATGCAGTCACTTTGAAGCAAGCATTACCAAAAATTTTCCTCTCAGTATGTGAAAGCTTGGGCTGGGATATAGGCGAATTTTGGCTACCCCAAATAGATCAGGAAAACCCTCAATTGCAATGTTTGGAAACTTGGTTTAAACCACACCTAAAAGTTGACAAATTTATTGAATTAACTAAGCAAACAGCTTTTAAATCAGGTGAGGGTTTACCGGGAAAAGTTTGGCAAACAGGTACTCCTCAATGGAACACTGATTCAATTGATGATGGTAACTCTGTGCGATCGCAACTTGCTGTCAATGCCGGAATATCCACCGCTTTTGCATTTCCAATTCATCATGAAAATGAAGTTTTAGGAGTGATGTCTTTTTTTAGTCTCCAGCGCCAAGAATCCGACGAACACTTATTACAAACAATGTTAACTATTGGGAATCAAATTGGACAATTTATCCAACGAGAAAAAGCAGAATTGGCATTGCGTTATGAACAGCAACAAACCGAGCGCTTGTTGCTGAACATTTTACCGCAAAAAATTGCCCAAAAATTAAAAAGTCAGCCCAGCACTATTGCTGATTATTTCAGTGAAGTTACCGTAATGTTTGCAGATATTGTTGGGTTTACACAGCTTTCTTCCAGAGTATCACCAACTCAATTGGTAGAAATGTTAAATGAAATTTTTTCTGAGTTTGATGGATTAGTAGAAAAACATAACTTGGAAAAAATTAAAACCATTGGCGATGCTTACATGGTGGTAGCAGGGTTGCCAAAACCGCGAAAAGATCACGCGATCGCGATCGCAGAAATGGCACTCGATATGCAAACGACAATAGCTGAATATAATGAAGAAACCAACAACTTTTTAAATATGCGAATTGGCATTAATAGTGGAGATGTAGTTGCTGGCGTAATTGGGACAAAAAAATTCAATTATGATTTGTGGGGTGATACCGTTAATATAGCTAGTCGCATGGAATCTCATGGATTGCCAGGGAAAATTCAAATTACAGAAGCAACCTATCAATATCTGCGCGATCGCTACTTATTTGAACCACGCGGATCTATCGAAATCAAAGGCAAAGGAGAAATGCTCACCTATTTCTTAAACTGCATAATTTAAAATGTCAGAAAATAATCCCCAATTAAATCCAGATGAACTCCAAGAATGGCAGATGAAAATTACTACTGCTAACCTGCATAACATTTTTTGCCACTGTCGTCAGTGTAACAAAGAATGGGTAGCATCCACTGATGAAAACTGTAGTTGTGGAAGTCAAGAAGTTGAACGTATTCTTTGCTGGCAATTTCCTGACGACTAACAATTTAACATCCCAGATCAACTAATAACTTAACCTAATCAAATTAAAAATTGTCCCTTTAAAAATAAAATCGGAAAATTACTTCCCCATCACCCGATCGGGTGATCCTATTGTAGGACGACGAAAACCAGAAAATTTAGGAAGATTATGTAAATAACCAAGCGAGTTTGAGCAGCGTATGAAAATTATTAAACTACAAACACTTAGAGGGCCAAATTACTGGAGTATCCATCGTCACAAACTAATTGAAATGTGGCTGGATCTTGAAGAAATGAACGAAATTTATTCCAACGAGATCCCCGAATTTTATGAAGGATTAGTCGAAATTTTACCAAGTTTAGAAAATCACTTTTGCTCACCTGGACATCGGGGTGGTTTTCTCAAACGAGTCAAAGAAGGAACATTAATGGGGCACGTTATAGAGCACGTTGCCTTAGAATTGCAAACTTTAGCTGGAATGCGTGTTAAATTCGGTCGTGCCCGGAGCACTGCCAAACCAGGAATTTATAGAGTAATATTTGAATATCGCCAAGAAGTCGCAGGTCGTTATGCAGCAAAAGCCGCAAAAAGATTAGTAGAAAACATTATTGAGCGCGGTTACTATTCCAAAAAAGAACTAAAATTAGACTTAGAAGATTTAAGAAAATTAAAAGGAGAAACTTCCCTTGGTTTAACCACTGAAGCTATTCTTAAAGAAGCAGAATCCCGGAAAATTCCTTGGACAGAATTATCAGCAAGAGGTATTGTTCAATTAGGCTACGGCATTCATCAACGGCGCATTGTTGCTGCCCAAACTAGCAACACCAGCTTGTTAGGAACTGAACTTGCTTGTGACAAAGAAAGCACAATTACTATATTACGGGAAGCCAATTTACCTGTTCCCAAAGGCAAAGTAATTTACCGCTTTCGCCAATTAGAAAATGCCATTGAAGACATTGGTTTTCCCATTGTTATTAAACCTTTAGATGGCAATCATGGCAGAGGAATTACCCTAAACATTAACTCTTGGCGGAATGCAGAAGACGCTTACGACTTGGCAAAGAGGGAATCTAAGTTTGGCGGAGTTTTGGTCGAGAGATATTATCAAGGACGGGATTTTCGCGTATTAGTAATTAACGGCAAAGTTGTTGCTGTAGCGGAAAGAGTACCTGCCCATGTAATCGGAAATGGCGAATCAACAATTGCCGAATTAGTAGCAGAAGTTAACAAAGATCCTCGTCGCGGTGAAGGGCATGAAAATATCCTGACTCGGATTACAATTGATGAACATAGCGAACAAATTTTAGCCCAACAAAGATTAACGGAAAATAGCATTCTGGAACCGGGAGAAATCTGCTATTTAAAAGCAACTGCTAACTTAAGTACTGGGGGAACAGCGATCGATCGCACCGCAGAAATCCACCCCCAAAATATTTGGATCGCCCAAAGAGCAGCCAGAATTATCGGTTTAGATATTGCCGGAATTGATATTACTTCCCCTGAGATTTCTCGCCCATTAACCGAAGTAGATGGCGTAATTGTTGAAGTTAATGCTGCACCAGGATTAAGAATGCACTTGCAACCAAGTGAAGGAACACCACGCAACGTTGCTGCACCGATTTTGGATATGTTATATCCGCCCGATCGCCCTCATCAAATCCCCATTGTCGCCGTCACAGGAACTAACGGCAAAACCACAACAACTCGCTTAATTGCTCATATTTTTCGCCAAACCAAAAAAAACGTAGGTTACACTACCACAGACGGCACTTATATCGGTGATTATTTAGCAGAACCCGGAGATAATACAGGGCCACAAAGCGCTCAATTAATATTACAAGATCCCTCCGTAGAAGTAGCAGTTTTAGAAACAGCTAGAGGCGGAATTCTCCGGTCTGGTTTAGCATTTTCTCAATGCGATGTTGGGGTAATTTTAAATGTTTCTGAAGACCATTTGGGATTGCATAATATTAACACTTTAGAAGACATGGCTCATGTTAAAAGTGTAGTTGCTGAAGCAACTAGTCCCAATGGTTTTGTCGTATTAAATGCTGACGATCCATTAGTAGCAGCAATGGCAAAAAGTGACCGAGTAAAAGCTAAAGTAACTTACTTTTCAATGGATCGTTGGAATCCGATAATTTGGGAACATATCCAAAATGGCGGAGTCGCCGCAGTTTATGACAATGGTTACTTATGCTTCCTTTGCGGCGAAGATGTAATTCAAGTCGAACAAGCAGTCAATATTCCCTTAACTTTGGGCGGAAAAGCACCTTTTATGATTGCGAATGCTTTAGCTGCTTCTGTTGCTGCATATATCCAAGGCGTGAGAGTGGAAGATATTAGCACCGCTTTACGAACTTTCCGCGCTTCAGTGGAACAAACTCCCGGAAGAATGAATTTAATTAATTGGGAAAATTTCCAGATTTTATTAGATTATGCACATAACCCTGCTGGGTATCAAGCTTTAGGTCAATTTGTGGGGAATTGGTCAACAGGAGAACGTATTGGTGTAATTGGTGCCCCAGGCGATCGCCGTGACCAAGATTTGCAGAAATTAGGAGCTTTAGCTGCCCAAATTTTCGACCGAGTTATTATTAAGGAAGATGAGGATAATCGCGGTCGTAATCGAGGCGAAGTTGCGGCTTTAATCAGTGAAGGAATTAAACAAGAAAAACCTGGTTTTTCCTACGAAATAATTTTGCATGAACAGACAGCGATCGAAACTGCTTTGCTCAAAGCTAGCGAAAATAGTTTAGTAGTAATTTTGCCCGATAAAGTCGATCGCGCCCTCAAATTACTCAAAGAACCTGCTTTAGTCAACCAGTAGTTCTGATTAAGCTAAAGTGTAATTAGGGGAGGAATTAATAGATCCTCCCTTTTGTTTTAAGCATAAGCCAGCCATAATTAATACATTTGATGAACTTTGGTTTAGTTCATTTATAATGAGAGTCAATAAGCAAGTTTTACAAATTTATTCTTTTTTTTCTTTGCATTACTTCGCCAACAATAATGTTTAATTCATTTCCAATTAATAACACTAAACAACTGAGATAAAGCCATAATTGCAGCACAATAAACCCCCCAACTGCCCCATAAACTCGGTTAAAATTGCCAAAACTCGCTACATAAATTTTAAAACCTTGAGAAAGAATTGCCCATGCCAAAGTTGCGAGAATTGCCCCTGGTAAAATGGGAGTTCCCGGAATCCAGCGACTAGAGCCAAAACGGTAAATAAAAGCGATCGTTAAGGCGGTAATTCCTAAAGCCAGAGGTAAACTTAAACGTTGCCAAAATCTTAAAAAATCAAATTGCACCCAGTAATTTTGGCTAGCAGCAAGATTGACAAAAAAATCAGTGATAAATACTAACGCTAAAGCACTAATAAGTAAGAACATAGTTCCGATTGTTAGTACTATAGAAACTAATCTAGCTTTCCAGAAAGGTTGCATCTCTTCTTGAGGAATTCCTTGCATCTTATCCAGAGCATACATTCCCGCACTCATTCCCGCCGAAGCCGACCAAATCCAAAAGAAAAAGCTGAGAGAAAACAGTGATTGACTTTCCGTTCTCAACACTTCTTGAATAAAGCCACCGATGAGAAATGCTACTGCATCTGGTACAACTTTCGTCAGTTTAACTAAGAGAGTTTCAAAAGTAGTTTTTAAGGGATTAAATAATCCAATAGCTGCCAGAAATGCCATAATCGCTGGAAACAAAGACAGCATCAAGTGATAGGTCATTTCAGCCGCTAAACCTGGTAATCTCTGGCTGAAAGTACGCTTTAAGACTTCCTGCACAGTAGCAAAATTAAGGTACTTAAAAAACCGAAAAAATCGAGTTAACAGCATTTTTTTAGCAAAATTTTCTACCTTAGTTTAGACCGAACTTGAGAGACAATCAAAGCTTGATTTACTCTACTGACTGCATTTACTCAGTCCCACAGTTCCCCAATCAAGGAAACGATGGTATCTAAACAGACATTAACTCATTTAGGCAAACTGTTCAATAAAAGCACTTGTAGAAGAAACTTTCCCAGAATTAACTATCTGTTTGTAGTCAGGCAAAGATCTCAAAAAAACTAGTAATACTAAGGTAACTATTATTTAACCATGACAAGTAGCCAGAGAAACTCGCCTCAACTAATTGTCATTTTGCCGCATATTCCTGCTACAATTTTTACTGGGATGTTGCGTTGAAAGCCTCATCCCGCAAGTGGCGTGGGGATGAAAACGCAACCAACAAATTAAAGCGAAGCAACCTTTTAGAGGCAGACAATGGTACAGATTTATGGTAGAATGAATTCCATAAATAAATTAACCACACCATGTTAACCCTCGAAGCAAAACTATACGGAAAAACTGAGCAGTTCAAAGCCTTAGATGAGGCAATAAGGACTGCTCAGTTTATTCGTAATTATTGCATTCGAGATTGGATAGATAACACTGGTGTAGGACAATACGACTTATCTGCTCTTACCAAGGATTTAGCCAAACAATTTAGTTGGTGCGGAAAACTTAATTCCAGTGCTAGACAAGCTAGTGCCGAAAGAGCTTGGGCAAGCATTAAGCGGTTTTATGATAACTGCAAAAAGCAAATTCCTGGTAAGAAAGGATATCCTTGTTTTAAAAAGAATGTCCGTTCAGTGGAATACAAAAAGAGCGGATGGAAATTGTCAGAAGATAGGAAAACTATCACTCTGACAGATGGATTTAAGGCGGGAACATTTAAACTAAGTGGAGGATATGACCTACATTTTTACTCAACTAATCAAATTAAAAGAGTAAGAATAGTCAGACGTTCAGACGGTTATTATGTTCAGCTATGTATTGACGTAGAAAGAAAAGTCAAACATAACTTCACAGGTAAGGTAACAGGAATTGATTTAGGCTTGGAGTATTTTTATACAGATGCCGACGGCAATCAAATTAACAATCCTCGTTACTTACGAAAATCGGAGAAGCGCCTTAAACGCTTACAAAAACGACTTTCTAAAAAAGTTAAAGGCAGTAAAAATCGCGAAAAAGCCAGACAAAGATTAGCCAAGCAACATTTGCGAATAAGTAGACAGCGTAAAGACTGGTTAGTAAAACTTGCCAGTGCGTTAGTTCAATCTCACGATTTGATTGTCTATGAAGATCTGCAAGTGAAAAACTTGGTGAAAAATCATTGTCTTGGCAAATCAATTAATGATGCCAGTTGGGGAATATTCACTAACTGGGTTGATTATTATGCGAAAATTAATGGAATTGTTTGCGTAGCAGTTGCACCGCAATACACTTCCATTAATTGCTCTAGCTGTGGCGAAGAAGTCCGAAAAACACTTAGCACCAGAACACATAAATGTTGGTGTGGTCTGGTGCTAAATCGCGATCATAATGCGGCGCTAAACATCTTAGCCAAAGGCTTAGAAATGCTTGGTATAGTATTGCCAAATACGGTGGGAAGAACCGAAATTAACGCTTGGGGAGAAACCAACCTCTGCCTAATTGGGGTGACTCAATTAGATAAGTTGATTCGCTGAACCAAGAATCCCCATCCCAAGAGTGGGTGGGGAGCTTCAAAAAAGTAGAGTTTAGCTGGATTAAAGAGTTAAAATTTGTAACGAAAGTGAGCAAATTTTCTGTATACTCAAATGAGTTCAGAAACAAAATATATGGGCTTAGCGTGAAAACGTTGTTTTTAGTTGAAGTGGGAAAAATTTATGCTGAGAGTTGACCCCCAAAACCGCCCCCTCCACAAACAAGGAATCAAAGGAGATTGGGTCGTATTTTTACAAGATGAATTAAAT
>JBAVZX010000086.1:0-4243 GCA_049589015.1 Phormidium sp.
GAGTTCGGTGCCATTGGTTAACTTAGCTGCTTGACATAAATTAATGAGTTGGGCAGAGTTTTGTAGTTTGGGTTGCTGAAGTAAGGTGAGGAGTTGAGCACCATCGTTGATTTTGGCTTCCTTCAAAAGCGTTAAAAGATGAGCGACTCCATCTATTTTGGGACTTTTTAATAAACTTTCAAGTTGTTTTAAATCTTCGATTTTTGGATTATTTTCTAATAATTCTCTACTGTCTATACCGAATAATTTATCTAATGATTCCTGCAATTGTTCTTGTTGATCAAAATCTCGCTCAATCTCCGCACTTACAATCTTATCTACAGTTATATCCCCTTCAAATTGTGTAGGGTGTAGCCCGAGATTTTTAGCTAGGGCAATATCCTTTTGGTATGACTTGCCTCTGAATTTTGTCTGCGATGCTTTAGAAGCACTGCGTTTACTTTTTCCTTTGCTGTGTTGTTCTGTTGTAGCAGATACCATCGGGGACTGGACTACTTCCGTTGTTTTTTTACTTCTTGGTTTACTTTCATGTTCAGTAAAAGCCTTCTTATAAGTATCTTTTTCTTTGGTCTTTCTGGTTGTGCTCACTTGGTCTTTCTGTGTTTGTCCTTGTTTATCTTTTAATCTTCTACTCTTAGGCATGACACGTTTCCGTTGTAATAAGTATTAACGATTGGTTTCCCGATGTTGACTCTCTCCCTCAATCTGACCTTTCATTAAGTCACACCGGCTTTATAACCTATGACCAAATTGATATTCTTCAAATTCTCCTTATTACCTTCCAAGCTAAACACCCAATCCGAACCTTTATTGCTGATACTCAATCCATTCGTTGCCAAATATTTGCCATGATTTAAAGTCAATTTGTCATCATAGTTCAATGTCATACTGACTTGACCCGGTTCGTAAAGTTCATACTGCGTATAAATCCCCAAAATCTGACTGCTACTCATATTCGGGAACAGGTCGCGAGTAAAAGTTAACACCAATTCCTCACTGTCATCATCTAAAAATTCCTTCCACTCCTCCGGGAAGTCATAAGTCATATCAAAGAAACGCACCGTGGGGTAAGGTTTTAACATCCCTTTCACCGCATTCGCAAACACAGCCCCGCCTTGTTCCGCCGTGTATTTCAAATTAATCGTCACATCCAAGATATCTTGCACATTGTATGAACCCTTCTTCCCGTTCAGTTCCAACCGCCAGGTCGATACAGCACCCGTCCCTTCAAACGGTAGGTAACGGTCATCATCAAACCGCAACTCAAACAACCCATTATTTTCCTTATACTGATCCACATAAGATAAAGCAATTTGCTGATTCGCCTTCCAACCGTTGCGAATTGACTGGGGTGGCTGGTCTTTCGGGTCTAGCAGGTACTTCACCGCCTTCGGGTCAGGTTCTAACACCGTCTTATGGTTAAGCTGTGTCAGCGTCGCCATCACCGTTTGACCTTCACCCGCATCAAAAGTTAAAGATAACGTCTTAATCTGGCGGCAATAATGCCCTGGAAAATCATAGTCAAACAACGCCTCCGTTAACGCAAACTCACACACCCCCTTATTTTTCAACTGCAACAACGCTATCGGGTCAAGTTCCAGCAGGGAAATATTTTTCGTAATTTCAAAACCCCGGCTATCAGTTTCAATATAGGCTTTTTCCATCCGGTCAAGGTCTAACCCTAAACTTTCCCCAGCCAGCAATCCTTTTTTCTGGTCATCCCAATAAAGCCCATTGATGAAATTAACCTCACTCTCCTTCATCCCCCGCTCAAATTGGAAAGCCTTCTCCGCTGACTTCGCCATCTCATAAGCCATGTTGTAGGTTTGGAAATACATCCCGGAAAGTTTACTCACCATCCATTGATACAACTGAGCATTGGTAAACTTACCCTTCATAAATGTCTTAATCGACTCATTATGCTCAATTTCCTTTTCCAGAATCTCAATTTCCCGCTGGGCAATATTTTCTTGTAGCTTTGCACCCTCTAGTTGCGCCGTTAACTGAATGACATCACTTTTCGCCGCTTTCAGTTGTAATTGCCAATATTGAACCATGCGTTCGTGGTTAGCATAAATACCCAGAACTTCACCCGTCACACTCAATCCTTCCCCTAAGTTTTCCGCAACTTCGGCACCTGCACTGAGAGATTCTCCTATATTAGATCCCCCATATTTCACTCCCATGATGAAAGGACCAACTAAAGAATCAGGTGCAGCACTACCAAACATGGCAGCGATTCTCAAACCGGACGAAGTAAACTGAGCAATTGATGCCGCAATCATTAAACCAATTTGGGCTTCCTCAGTTGGTGTTAGACCTTCATCAATCAAGTTATCGTAATGACTGACCCGGTTGTTTGCCTCACTTAAACTTACTTCCAGAGATTTAATCGTTTCTTTCGCTTCTCTCAGTTGTGCTTCTTTAATACTGCGCGTCATCGCCAGAATGACCCCTTCCTGCCGATTTTGCAGCATACTCAACTCTTCCGCATCTTTCTTTTCCAATGCGCCCAGCAAATCATTACCGAACTGGTTTAACTTTTGCACCAATTCCTTGGCTTTATACACCATAAAACTGAAGCGATAATGGGGAACCGGAATATTCAAACTTGCCAATGCAGCCCTTATTCCCGCACCGGAACTCACCGCTTGTACCAACGCCATCGGGTCAATAGGAGGTTGGAATAATGGCAAAGGCTGACTGATACCCATAATATTCAGACAATGCCTAATTTTATATAAGCGGTCTTCAACTCGGTTCCAGTAATCAAGAAACAGTTCGTTTCCCGGAACAAAAAAGTAAGGGCTTAAGACGCTATCATTGGGAGTGCCTTCTGGATACACCAAAAAGTCATAGTCATCGTCGCCATCAGTCAAAGACTTTAACTCTGGATTGCCCTCAATATCCTGTCCATCTATGGGCTGCAACTGTGCATAGCTCCTCGCTTCGGGTAAGATGCGTGTCCCCAAGTTTTCGGGTTTTTTCCCTAAAATCTCCGCAGCCAGAATGTAGAGCATTCGAGCTTCGTTGATACTTTCCCTGGTATACTCGCGAAACAGCATATCGCCCCAGTCGATTAGATTGTCTATGTAAGTCATAACGATGGCTTTTTGATAAGCAATATGGCGGAAACCTGCGATCGCATGGGGGTCGAAAGGATCGTCCAAATAAACTTGAACTTGAGCCTCCTTACTCTGCCTGATCTTGTAACGATAAGACAGTTTTTCAATCAGTTCTAATAGTTGGTGTAACGGTGCTTTATCAATGTTAATGTTAGTCGCCAAATCATCGAGCGCTTGTTTCTCTTCTGTCAAGTCTTCCCGCGAATCCAGATATTGTTCATCAACTTCCGAGAGTTCGAGATCTCGCTGCAAATAGCCAACTCTGGACGTTAACCAAGTAATGATGTCATCGAGAGTCGCTAAAACCGTTCCAGCGCGATCGCTTTCATTGACACGATCCAATTGTTCCTTGGCATTATCAATAATGGCTTGAATGTTATCGCCAAGGGGTTGAAAGGGTAGAAATTGCCAGTGGCGATCGCAATTCGTCGGGTCAAATATATATTCGTACCAATTTTTTGCTTCTTCAAATTTCTGACCCGTGTTGAGAGACTGAGCAATGAGAAAGGGTGCGTGAAAGAAGATTTCCCAGTAATAAAGACTGTTGGCACTGTTGAAGTCTAGGTTGTTCCCCAAGGGAAGTTGGTCGTCTTTAACTTTTCCTGGTTTGACCTTAATTGTAGTTGCAGCTTCGTCAGGTGTGATGACTTCATTGTTAAATTTAAAAACGGGAATATCATCTATTTCCTGAGTTTCCAGGTTGAGGAGGGATGGAATACCCCCCGAAAGTAATTTCTGGTTGAGTTTGTAAGCTGTGCTGGTCGTCAACCGAATAATTTCATAATCATACTTGAATATTTTATAAATTCGGTCTTTATCGGACAGAGCAAATGTTCGAGGATAACCTGGATCGATAAATTCCATAACTCCCTTTTCTGTGGATAAAGTATAACGAATATACTGATTACCACTGAAAAGAACCAAAGAATTATTATTACTAAAGGCGGCATCAACAATTCCAATGTCTGTAAAATTATTTTTGATAATTCCCCATTTTTCTTTGGTGTTAATACTCGTTGTTAGGTTTGATGACTCGACAAATATCCCTGTATTTTCTTCATTTTTAAAGAAATATTTTTTGTGATTTTCTCCTGTTGTCAGAACCGCATCAATTTTTT